>QHWL01000281.1:4590-5088 GCA_003222555.1 Acidobacteriota bacterium
CCGCTTCTCGCAGCAGTCGAGCGGACGCAAAGTGGTGGTGCGCGACTTCGTCGTCGACGATGCCATGCTGGCGGATTTCCGCGAGGAGCTCCGGCGCGAGAAAATCAAGATTGAGGACGACGCATTCAACAAAGACCTCGATTTCATCCGCGCGATGATTCGCTTCGAAATCGACCGGGTCGTGTTTACCTTGGCCGACGCGAGACGGCACCTCAACATGGTCGACCCGCAGGCGCAAACCGCGCTGGGGATGTTCGGCGAGGCGCAGAAGCTCACGCTCCTCAATCGCGCGGGCAACAAAGCGGGCCTCTGAGGGGATTCTGGCGCATGCCCGCATTCGGGCAGCTCCCCACAATGAATTGGGCAGCAGTTTGCCCTTGCCCCTACAGCTAGGCCTTGGTACACTCGCGACCGTTTCTGCGGCCCGGGGCCGCCCTCCGCGACGGGAGGGCGAACGGCCGCCGGATTGGTCCGTTGTCGGTCTGCCTCCCAGCCAGG
>QHWL01000281.1:5128-9495 GCA_003222555.1 Acidobacteriota bacterium
TTCTCGCTATGCCGTGGTGTAATCCATGCGCCTTGAACGTTTAGAGATCAACGGATTCAAGTCGTTCTCCGACCGCTCCGAGCTCGCCTTCGACAAGGGGGTGACGGCGATTGTCGGCCCCAACGGGTGCGGCAAGAGCAACGTCGCCGACGCGATCACGTGGGTGATGGGCGAACAAAGCGCCAAGAGCCTGCGCGGCGAGCGCATGGAAGACGTCATCTTCAACGGCAGCGACGCGCGCAAGCCGACGGCCGCGGCGGAGGTGCGTCTGCGGTTCAGTGGGGTGTTGAAACATCTCACGGGTCCCGCGTTCTACGCCGACAACGGCCATAATGGCAACGGCCGCGAGCAGTCGGCCAACGGGAACGGCTGCGGCAACGTCCACGAGGGCTCTACGATTTCGGTGGCGAGCGGCTCGAGCCGGACGCCGCAGGACGCCGAACACCCGGCGCCACATGAGGACGCCGAGGAGATCATCCAATCGGTCGCGCGCGAGGTCGAGGTCACGCGACGGCTCTACCGGTCCGGCGAGAGCGAGTACTTGATTGACGGCCAGACGTGCCGTCTGCGGGATGTCCACGACTTGCTGATGGACACGGGCCTCGGGGCGAAGGCTTACGCGATCATCGAGCAGGGCAAGATCGGGATGATCCTCAGCTCTCGGCCGACCGACCGGCGTCAGCTGATCGAGGAAGCGGCGGGCGTGACGAAGTACAAGTCGCGACGGCGCGCGGCGGAGTTGAAGCTCGACGCGGCGCGGCAGAACCTGACCCGCATCGATGACATCGTGTTCGAAGTCGCCAAGCAGAGCGGGACCCTCAAGCGGCAGGCCGCGAAAGCGCGGCGTTACCGGAAGCTCCGCGACGAGCTGCGGCGGTGGGAGAAGGTGCTTTTCGCGCGGAAGTACCGCCAGCTGGCCGAGACGATCGCATCGGCCCGCGCCCGGTTGTCCGACGCCCGGGAGCGCGAATCGATGGCGGCGTCCCGCGTCGCCCAGGTCGAGACCGATCTCGCCCGGTGCCGCATCGAGCAGGTCGAGGCCGAATCGCAGGCGGCGCAGGCGCGCGAGGCGGCGCACACCCGCGAGCTTGCGATCAACCGGCAGCAACAGCAAATCGAGTTCGACGGCGAGCAAGTGCAAACCCTCGAGGTCCGCGGCACCACTGTTGCCGGCGAACTCCTGGCGCTCGGGTCGCGGCGTGAGCCGGCCCGTGCCGCGCTCGCCGGGCGCCGCAGCGCCGCTGCGGAGGCCGACGCCGAACGCGATCGTGCGGCGGCCACGCTGGCCGCCGAGTCCGAGGCCTACGAATCGGCGCACCGCGAGATCGAAGGGCTCGAAGCCGACGTCGAAGCCGCCCGCAGCGAGGTCTTTTCGGCGATCAACTCGGCGACGGCGCTGCGTCACGCGTTGGAGCACGCCGCGGCGGCACGCGACCGGGTCGCCGAAACATTGTCGAAGCTCGAGGCCGAGGCCGGCGACGTGCGCGTCGAAGTGGAGCGCGTGACGGCCGGGCGTACGGCCGCCGCTGACGGCTTGCGGCGTGCGCAGGAAGCCATCGAAGCCACGCGCATCGCGCGGACGGCGCGCGAGTCCGAACTGGCCAGCGCGCGCATCGAGCATGACTGGCGCGCCCGCTCGGTCCGCGCGCGGGAGCACGAGCTCGCCGGTTTCGAGGCGCGGCTCACATCGCTCGAGGAGCTCGAAGCCGCCCGCGCCGGCTACGGCGACGCGGCGCGCACCGTCCTCGCGCAGGCCAACGGCAAGGTCGGTCAGCAGGGCGCCGTCGCGGATTATCTCGAGGTCGACGCCGGGTACGAGCGCGCCGTCGAGGCATGCCTCGCCGATCTGCTCCAGCACGTGCTGGTCGAGCGCCCCGAGCACGCGGCGGCCGGCCTCGAGCTCGTTCGCAACGAGGGCGCCGGCCGCTGCGGATTCCTGATTACGTCGGCGGCGTCGCCGCCGAACTTGGAGGCGAAGGCCACTCAGAGCGGCCTCGTCGCGCTCTCCTCGGTCGTTCGCGTCAACGGCCCGTTCGCGGACGCCATCTGGAACGCGATGGGCGACGCCTGGATCGCCGCGTCGTACGACTGCGCCGCCGGCGCAAGCCGTCTGACCCCGCTGCCCGTCGTCACGATGAGCGGCGACGTGTTCCGGGGACCTCACCTGGTGTCGGGTGGCGGCCGTGAAGAGGCACGCGGCATTCTCGAGACCAAACGTGAGATCAAGGAACTGCGGGAGCGGATTCACATCGAGCGCGCCCGGCTGGTCCGTCTCGCTGAAGAGGCCGCCGGACTCGAAACCACGAGCGCCCACGCGTCCCACGCGATCGTCGCTTTGAACGCAGAGCATCACAAGCAGGAAAAAGCCATCGTCGGGTACGAGGCGCAGCTCCAGCATGCCGGCGACGAGGCCACCCGTCTCGCGCAGAAAGACGAACAGCTGGCACGCGAGCGCCGGCAAGCCGAGGAAGAGCGCGCCGCGCTCGACCGCCGTCAGGACGAGGCGCGCGGGTCCATCGCGCGCCTCGACGACGAGCAGCACAGCGCCGACGAGCGGCTCACCGCCGCGCAACGCCGCCTTTTTGAGGCACGCGAAGCGACCGACGATTTCAGCCGCCGGACTGCGGAAGCAGGTGCCGCGCATGCCGCGCTCATCGAGCGCGCCTCGGCGCTCATCGCCGAGGTCCAACGGCTCGAGGAAGGGGCCGCAGAGCTGGAGGCGCGCGAGCGCACGCTCACGGCGGAGATGGACGACACGCGTCGGCGAGTCGGGGCGCTCCGCGCGGCGATCGTTGCCGGCCAAGCCCAGCTCGATACCGATGTGCGCGTGCTCGAAGGGCTGCGTCAGCACGTGCAGGTGGCCGACGATGCGGTCGCCGCACTGCGATTCAGGACCGACGAGCACGAGGCGGCCATCAAGGAGGCCCGCGGCGCGCTGGAGGCGATGCGCGCAACGGTGGCCGAGCTGGCCGTTTTGCGTGCGACGGCCGAGAGCGACGTGGCCCATCTCGCCGACTCGTGCCTTGGGGCCGTTCAGGCGACGCTCGACGAGGTCGTCGTCGAGGTGGACGAGCTCGAGCGCGCGGGGGATCTGATGCCGGACGTTCGCGTGATTTGCGCGGAAGAACCCGACGACCAGGCGGAAGAGGGCGACGCGACTTTTCCAGATGACACTCGTCCAGATGCCACGCAGCAGGCCCTCAGCGCCGAGGAAGCCATCACGCGTCTGCGCGCGAAGATCGACCATCTCGGGCCCGTCAACATGATGGCCATCGAGCAGTTCGACGAGCTCGAGACCCGCCACGGCTTCCTGACGAAGCAACGGCAAGATCTCGTCGATTCGATCGCGCAAACGAGCGAGGCCATCAAGCGCATCGACGAGACGACGCGCCGGCGCTTCGCCGAGGCGTTCGCGGCGATCAACCGCAATTTCCAGGAGACCTTCGGCACGCTGTTCGGGGGCGGCCGCGCCGGCCTCACGCTGCTCGACGAAAACGATCCGCTGGAGAGCGGCATCGAGATCATCGCCCAGCCGCCAGGAAAGCGTCTTCAGAGCGTGCAGCTGCTCTCGGGCGGCGAAAAAGCGCTCACGGCCATCGCGCTGATGTTCGCGCTGTTCAAGTACAAACCGAGTCCGTTCTGCCTGCTCGACGAAATCGACGCGCCGCTCGACGATGCCAACATCGGGCGGTTCGTCGAGATGCTGCGGAGCATGCAGAAACATACCCAGTTCATCTTGATCACTCATAACCGAAAGACAATGGAGATTGCCGACCGGCTGTACGGAATCACCATGGAGGAACCTGGTGTTTCCAAGCTGATTTCGGTCCAGTTGAATTGACGCTCCTTTGGGGGCCGACCGAGTTGAGCTGAGGTCGACGCGACGAGCTTGCGGACGCGTCGCCGCGTCGAAGGGTCGATCGATCCACGTGCCACGTCTTAGCGTTGACAATCGTTGATGAACGAAGACAGGGCGACGCGTTATCACCGGTTGAAGCGCCAGGCGAGCATCGCGTCGCTCGTCTGGCGCGTGGGGTTGCTCGGGGGTGTGCTCTGGAGCGGCCTGAGCTTCACGCTCAGGCGCGCCGCCGAATCGGCGGCGTCGAGCGTCGGCGTCGCTGGCGCCTGGAATTTCTCCGCCAGCGTCGCCTTCTACGTGGCGCTGCTGGCCCTGGTCAACGAGACTGGCGGCCTGCCGCTCGCGTTCTACACCGGGTTCGTCCTCGAGCGGCGCTACGGGCTGTCAAACGAGCGATTCGGCAGCTGGCTGCGCGCTCAGGTGAAGTCGTTCGGCATCGGCCTGCTGCTGGCCTCCGGCGGCATCGGCCTGATTTACTCTTTCATCCGCCTCTCGCCTGGGGCCTGGT
>QHWL01000282.1:0-4429 GCA_003222555.1 Acidobacteriota bacterium
ATTCCTCGGACTCCCGCCACCGCCGCATAAAGACGGCCGGCAGTATCCATCGCGAGGCCATCCCCTCCGCTCATCACAAAGGTCCTTGGATTCTTGACGCTGCCGTCAGGCTGAACGTCAAAGGCCATGATGCGATCGCCGTTTGTGGCGTAGAGCGTCTTCTCATCCGGACTGAGCTGGAGCCCGTTGGGCGTGAGTTGGTCGGTCACCTTCATTAGCTGGCCATCGGGCTTGATGTAGAAAACAAGAGGTTTGCGACCCGCAGGGGGCTCGCGGAAAGCCGCCTGGGGATTGGGGATCGGGTCAGTGAAATAGATTCCGTTCTTGCGGTCGACGACAAGGTCGTTCGGGCGCACAAGCGGTTGTCCCTCGTACTTGTCGGCAAGCACCTGCCGGCTTGGAGCGAGCACGCCAACCATTGGTTCCCTGGACTGTGTCCCGATTAGACGACCCTTGTGATCGTAGGCGAGACCGACGGTCCGGTTGGTGTTTTCGAGATAGGTGGAAATGCTGTCGTTCTTGTCGACCTTGATGATTTTGTTTGCGTCCTGCTCGGTGAAGAGCACGCTGCCGTCCGGCATGGAAATCACACCTTCGGTTCCGTTGAATCCGTCCCTGATGAGCACGACCTTTGTTACGCCCGTGATCACCCCGGGAATATCGGGAGCTAGCAACTCTCTTGGCGCCGGCTCAGGGGGCTGCTGATTGCCCCCGCCTTGCGGCGCAGGATTCTGTCCACGAGCCTGGCCCAGAATCACGGCGGACGCGAAAACACACCAGGCAACCATCAAGAATGCGTGTCTCAATTTCATTTCACCCTCCCGCAGCTGAAGAGATTGTGAACAAATCACGTTCAACGCAGAGACCGCGGAGGTCGCAGAGAAGTTTTTTAATGTTTCGGCGTTCACCGTGACATGGTCTGGCCTGTGTGCCTTCGATGGAGTTCCTTCCAATGTTTTGTCCGCCGGGATGGCCAGCATTATACCTGCACGAAGGTCTGTCTACGTGAAGGATCGGACGATGTCCGGCAGACCAGTCGGTTAGAATCAAGGCGTGAAAAGGAGCTCACACATGCGCATGCGGATTCAGATCGCTCTGATGGGCGTCCTCGCGATCGGCCTGCTTGGCGCGGCAATCACACCTGCCCATGGGGGTGGCAGCGCGCAGAGCGCACAACCGGCGTCGGGCGCGCAGGCCCAGCGAGGCGGCGGTGGGCGCGGCGCGGCTGGCGACGGAGTCGCGGCAGGTATCGGCGGCAGGGGAGCCGCGGAGCCCACGCTCTGGCTGCCGGATGATGAGTTCGTTCGATGGCCGTATTCCGATCCGGCGTACAAGAAGATCGACGGCTTCAAAATCAAGGCCCACATCAATGAGATCACCGCGATTTCAAGAAGGAGCCGGGACGAAGGGAATCAGTACTGGGGGCGGATTGCAGGCACGTCCTACGACAAGCAGACGACCGACTGGGTGGCGGCTCAATTCAACCGTATCGGCCTGGAGCAGGTCCGCGTTCAGGAGTTCGAACTGCCAACGCAGTGGTTCCCAACGTCGTGGGAAGTGGTGGCGACTGGCACCGGGAAACCCGTTCCCATCAAAACAGCATTCCCGCTCTATCAATCGGTCGGAACGACAGGCTCGGTGCAACTGGAACCGGTCTGGCTGGGAACCGGCACCGGGGCGGATTTCATGGCGCACGACGTCAAAGGGAAGGCGGTGCTCCTGTACGGCTTCCCGAACCCCGGCGGCCGCAACGACACGGCGCTCTCGAGCGGGGCGCTCCGGCGCGCGGACGCGGCGGGAGCCGCAGCCGTGTTCGTCGTGCTCGGGTTTCCCGGCAACATCATGAATGAGCCGCAAGCGGGTGGTACGACTCCTCCGGCACGCGTCCCCGTGTTCATGATTGGCAACGATGATGGGACCGCCATCCGGGAGATGATCGAGAACAGGCAGTCTCCGAAGATCCAGATGCGCCTGGCCGTGGAGATGAAAGACGGGCTGAAGACAGCGAGCATATGGGGCGTGCTGCCCGGCACGACGGACGAGAATGTCGCCGTGATGGCGCACACCGACGCGTTTTTTGAAGGGGCCATGGACAACGCCTCCGGCATGGCGACCATGGTGGCGCTCGCGGAATACTACGCGAGTATGCCCAAGTCGAAGCGCCGCCGGACGATGACCTTCTTCACGACCTCGGCGCATCACTCGCCCTCCGGACCGAACGCGAGCATGCGGTGGATTCACACCAACATGAAGGAAATGTGGGCCAAGACCGCGCTCATCGTGAACTGTGAGCACACCGCGCAGGTGGCCACGTTCCTGGTCGGGAATGCTCTGATTGCTTCCAATCAGGTGAGCGCGCGGCGGTGGTTCGTGGGCGGCAGCGATCAGCTCAAGGTGATTGTGGCGAAGACCTTCAAGGACTACGGTATCGCGTTGTACTCCCGCCCTGAAGCCCGCCCAGGTGGTGAGCTCGGCGTCGTATATACCGACGCCCCGAGCTTCCACATCATCGACCACACGATCTACCACACAGACATGGATACGCTTCGAGCCGTCCCGGCGTATGGGCTCGAACAGTCGGCGCGGGCTTTTTTGAAGATTATCGACGAGGTGAACAAACTCGATTTGAGTCAGCTGAGAGTCAATATTCCGACCGCGGGCACCACCACCAACCAATGAGCCGTCTCTTTGACACGAAAAATCGAGCGATCTAAGATTGAACTCACGAAAAAGGGGTCGTAGCCCTTTTTCTCCGACCCCTTTTTCGTCCAAGCCCTCGAGCCAATTGGAGGTAGATATGCGAGCGAAGATCGCGGTGGCGGTCGTAAGCGCGGCTCTGCTGTCCACCCTGACAGTGCGCGTCTTTGCGCATCACGGCTTCGCCGCCGAATTCGACGCAACGTCCCCGATTACCCTCAAAGGAGTGATCACAAAGATAGAGAGGCTGAATCCTCACGGCTGGATTTATGTCGATGTGAAAAGCCAGGATGGCCAGGTGAAGAACTGGGCGATCGAAACTGTTGGCCCATCAACGTTAGCCAGACGGGGCGTGAGGAAGGATTCCCTTCCCATTGGTGTGGAAGTCGTCGTCACTGGTTATCGTGCCAAGGACGGTTCGAACATTGCCAATGGCAACATGATCAAGCTTCCTGATGGCCGAGACCTGTTTTTGGGCTCGACTGACACCGGCGCTCCCACCGACAACAACAGACCGCCGTACTGAGTCGCGACGATACACCACGACGGCGTGAAGGCACGAAGAAAACCAAACGGTTTTCTTTTTCGTGTTTTCGTGTCTTCGTGATTGCATTGTGAACACGGCGACAAAGCTTCCCATGACAGCTCGTAACACAATGGGTCTCGAGGAGGAGAGTCTCAGATGACGAATCGGTTCAAGGGTTCGATGGCGGCGACAGCGGCCGTCGCGGCTCTCTTTTGTGTCGGATTGCGAACGGTCGCGGGTCAGGCTCCAGCGGCGCCCGCTCAACCCTACGCGCAGCCACGAACGCTCGATGGTCAGCCCGACGTGACGGGCATATGGCAAGCCCTCAACTCGGCCGCGTGGGACCTCGAGGACCATTCCCCTCGTCTGGGAGTGCCAGGCGGGTTCGGTGTCGTGGAGGGTGGTCGAATTCCGTACCTGCCGGCGGCGCTGGCGAAAAAGAAGCAGAACTTTGAAAAGCGGTCGACTGAGGATCCGGAGAGCAAGTGCTACTTGCCCGGCGTACCACGCATTACGTTCCTGCCCTTTCCGTTCCAGATTCTTCAATTCCCCGACTCGGCGGTCATCGTGTACGAATATCGCGGTATCACGCGGACCATCCCCTTCAGGGGGCAGCATCCCGATCCCCAGGTGATCGATTTCTGGATGGGGGACTCACGCGCCCGCTGGGACGGGAATACGCTCGTCGTCGACACGGGCAATTTCAACGAGGAGACATGGCTCGATAGGGCCGGGAATTTCCACAGCGACGAGTTGCACGTGGTCGAACGCTACACGCGCACCGGCCCCGACCACATGACCTACGAAGTAACGATTGAAGATCCAAAGGTGTTCAGCAGACCCTGGAAAATGAGCACACCTTTGTACCGTCGCCAGGAAAAGAGTCTTCGACTGCTCGAATATGAATGCTACGCTTACATGGAAGAAGAGGCTGCCAAGGGGAATGTGAAACTTCCGTGGTCCCGCCTTGAATTCGAGGGTGTGCCACAGAAGTGAAGCGCGGTTGTCATCAGGAGGATCTCATGGGTAATCGGTCTGGATCATTGATGGCCATGGTGGCCCTGGTCGCAATATCAGTGGCGATGCCGGTAGCGCAGGCCCCCGTCGCGGCTCAGCCGCAGCAGTACGGCCGCATTGCGAAGTACAACGCCGCCTGCACCGAGGTCACAAACATCCGCAAGAAGGAACACTTGACCGCTCTGCCTG
>QHWL01000282.1:4466-4751 GCA_003222555.1 Acidobacteriota bacterium
CGAAACGAACACCGGAGGGCTGGCCAGATCTGCAGGGCGCGTGGAACAGCAACGCGTACAGAGTGAGTGGAATCCACAGCATCGAACTGGGGTTGGATCCTGCCGGGTTCGGCATCCAGTGCCAGGACGCCGCTAGCAGCATGGGCAACCTCCTCGTCGACCCGATGCGGGGGATGATTCCGTACCGCCCGGCGGCCCTGGCCAAGAAGATGGAGTACCTGGCCGCGACCTACGCTCCGGCGAAACGGATGGACACGGACACCGACGTCCGATGTTTTGTGCGCG
>QHWL01000283.1 GCA_003222555.1 Acidobacteriota bacterium
TCTAGCGAAGCAAAATGTTCACTCCCAGGGAGACTAATGTCACCAGCCCAGTGACTTTCGCGACCGGAGGAAGGATGGCGTCCTCATCAGGACGTCCATACGAGGGCTGAAGGGATACCTGAGCGGCTTTGTGACGGGGCAGTTGACCTCAGCGCGCGGCCGCTGTCTTGGCCTGTTCTTCCTCCACCCGTTTGAGGAAATTCACCTCTGCGTCCGCGATCATCTTCGTCCAGCCGTCCGGATCGTAAAGAGGATGCGGGACTTGACCTGCCTTGATCCGTTCGACCTTGCCCGCAAAAAGATTCTGCGGGTGCATGGTGAGATAGATATCAGGCTTGAGCGCCTTGAGGCGGCGAAAGCTTTGACGCGTCTCTTCGACGAGATTTGGAAACATCGAATTGCCCACGACTTTGACCCCGCCATTCGGTCCACCGCACGCATAGAACGCAACCGAGAACGGCTTGCCGGCTTCCTGCACCGTCGTCGTCCACACCGTGCAGCCTGGGGTGTGCCCCGGCGCCCAGACAGCGCGCAACGTGGTTCCACCCTGTGTCACCGTATCGCCGTCCTTCAACACGCGATCGACCTGCACCGGCTCCCAGCCTTCATCGCCGAGCGGCGACCTATCGCTACCGGATGCAAGCGCCGCCGCGTCCTCGCCGATCGCCATCACCCGCGCGCCGGTAGCGCGTTTCATTGCCGCGTGCCCTTGCACGTGGTCGAAGTGCGCATGGCCGGACAGCATGATCTTGATGTCCTCCAGCTTGAACCCCAGCTTCTCGACGTTCGTCCGAATGACGGGCCCCATCTCCTTCGTGCCGGTGTCGATCATGATGTGGCCTTGCGGCGTCGTGAGCAGGTACGAGGCGATGTTCTTGGCGCCGACATAATACAGGTTGCCCACAATGCGAAATGGTTCGGCGGCCTCGCTATAGGCGCCGTGAAATTGCGCTCGCTGTTCCGGAGAGAGCGGCGAGGTCTGCGCCCAGACAAGAACCGAACCCATCACGACAAGCGACGATGTGATAGCGCGCATGGCATCCTGCAGTCGAGCGGCCTCACCTCTCTCTATGGTGCTCGTGGATTCCTGTCACGCCGGCTGCCTTCTCGCTCCTGCCCGTCTCTAGAATGTGCTCCACGTCGCGGTCACCCTCGTGCTTCGCATCTTCCCATATCTCATAACCTTTGGCTTTGTTGCGGTTGATGGTCAAAGCGATCTTCCAGGGTCTCGTAAATACTTTCGGGTCCTCGATCGTGGCGGTGTAGTCGATCTGGTCGGGGCTGACCATCGTCCAGCGTTCAACCACATGCAATGCGTCGCTGTGGAACGACGCATGGGCGTCGAACCAGGTTCCCTCGTTGAAATTCGTCACATCGACAACCAGGGTATTTCCCTCCCAGTGGCCACGTGAGTCTCCCATCCACAGCTTGATGTTTTCTCCGACGTGCGGACGACCGTCCATCGGGATGGTGCGATAGGCGTGGTTTGACTCGTAAAGGATCTCCATCAGTCCGGGGGTCTGACGGAGCTGGAATCCACCCGGGACGTAAATGTTGCGGGGCACGCCGTCCAGCAAAGAGCGGACATGGGGATCGACGTGCTCCATTTTCGTTGGGGTGAAGATGCCGACCAGGAGCTCCTTTCTTCTTGCGGCCGGCCCTGGCTGATAGGGAATTCTCCCGTCGGCGGGCTCGACAATCACAATTGGATTTCGCTCTCCGACCCTGCCCTGAATGATGTCGCTCTCTTGCTCCCGTCCATCCTCGACGCTATGCGCCGCGCCGACCGCGTCGGCAATCCAAAGTCCCTGCATGTCGGGCCGACCGTCCGGGAGACGCGGGGGATTCCAATGGCTTGCAGCGGGCGCCTGACCGGCAACGGGGGCCGGCGCCAGCGACACGACCGCCAGCACGGCCGCCATCGCGATCATTGAACCGAATGCTCGATATTTCATCTGAAAACCTCCCGCTGAGAAAGCGAGCGTCGACTCACGCCGGGATGTCCCTGGGGACTCTTGAGTGGCTGCAAGCATAACACGCTGTACGGGGGACGGGATGCGCCAAATTCGTGCGCCAAATTGACAGACACGACTCGCGGCGCTACGCTGAGCCGCGGTGGGGATTCTCATCATGCGACGGTCGGAATCCGACGAGGGTGACAGCGCGTCGTCACGAGCAACTGCACAGTTGAAATGGAGGTTGCGCATGAGACATCGAATTCTCGCGTCGCTCGGTGCCTTCGCGGTCGCGACCGCGGTCGCAGCGTTGGCGACGGTCGCCGCCGCCGGCCAGGCGCCCAAGGCTGCGGCGAAAACGACGGCCTCCGCGAAGACTTGGACTCCACCGCGGACACCGGACGGCCAGCCGGATCTGCAGGGAATCTGGGACAACCACAGCATCACACCCCTGGAACGACCCGCTGAGTTTGCAGGGAGGGAGTTCCTGACTCCACAGGAAGCGGCTCTCCTGGAAAAGCGGGCAGCGCAAACCATCGCCGCCATTGATAACCGCGACCAAAAAGGGACCGACGGCGACGTCGGCACCGCTTATAACGCGTTCTGGTGGGACCGGGCCACCACGGTCGTCGGGACCCTGCGAACGTCGCTGATTGTGGATCCGCCCGACGGGAAAATTCCTCCGTTGACGCCGGATGCGCAGAAGAGAGCCGCGGCGGAGTCTGGCTATAGGCCGTTGCGGGCCACCGGTGGTTTCGAGAGTGGCCGCGGCGCCGACTCGTGGTTCGACCGGAGCTTGTGGGAGCGTTGTATCACGCAGGGTCTGCCAAGGCTCTCCAGTAACGCCTACAACAGTAATATTCAGATTCTTCAGGGTCCCGGGTACGTAGTGGTTTTCCACGAGATGATCCACGAGGCTCGCGTCATCCCCTTGGACGGACGTCCGCATGTCGCGCCACGCGTGCGCCAGTATTTGGGCGACTCGCGTGGCCACTGGGACGGCAATACGCTGGTCGTCGATGTCACGAACTTCTCCGACAAGACGAACTTCAGAGGGTCTACCGCCGGCTTGCATATGGTCGAACGCTTCACCCGCGTCGATCCCGACACGCTGAACTACGAAGTCACCTTCGACGATCCGTCAACGTGGACGAAACCCTGGACGGCGGCAGTTCTCTGGAAGAAGAGTCGGGGTCAGATGTATGAGTACGCGTGTCACGAGGGGAATTACGGCATGAAAGGTATCCTCCGCGGCGCGAACTGACCTCAGACTTGAGTAAGACTGCGCGGCCTTTGTGGTGTGCGGATTTCCCGGTAATCAAATAGGAGGAATCATGAAGTGGTTGCTGGCCGGAACGGCGTCGTTAACGATGATTGTTTTGCTGAACGCGGCAGGGGTGCCAACCGTTGTGACCTACGTCCCCCACGACAAGGTCTCCACCACAATGGCCAAAGGTGGATCGATAATCAACGACAAGGGCCTGATAGTTTTGGCCCAACGCCGAACCGCTGGCGAAGTTGAAATGCACGAGAAGACCAACCACGTCTTCATCATCGTCGAAGGCGAGGCGACGTTCGTGACTGGAGGGACCCCTGTGGACGCCCGGGAAACGGCCCCCAATCAGCGTCGCGCGGCGAGTGTTCAAGGCGGGCAGACCTACCACCTGACCAAAGGCGACGTGATTACGATTCCGGCAAAGACGCCGCACTGGTTCAAGGAAGTTCCGACGAAGACGATCGCCTACTATGCGGTGAACACCGAGCCATGACGCGTGGCGCAGCCCTTTAGAGGTTGTGAACAAATCACGTTCAACGCAGAGACCGCGGAGGCCGCCGAGAAGAAATGCCTAAGTATTTCTCGGCGTGCTCTGCGAGCTCCCGCCTCCGCTCGGCGTGGTTCTTCCCGAGCTTCGGCGAGGCTCGCCGAAGCGCTCCGGCGCGAAGGCGGCTGCGTTCAAACGTCGTATTTACGACTCGATTCAGA
>QHWL01000270.1:0-10411 GCA_003222555.1 Acidobacteriota bacterium
TTCCGGCGCTGGAGGCTGCGGGCAATCAAGAAGAGCGGCGTCGATGCGCTCGAGCGCATCGGCGGCCCGCACGCAAAGGCTGCGCTCGACGAGGCGGCAAAGAGCGGCGATCGCCTGCTGAAGAAAATCGTCGCCGCACGGCGGGTCTAAAGAGGGTCCACTCCGCGCGTGTGAAAGCCGAAAGCCGCTCAAGCCAATGCCGGGCCGCGTAAGCGGCGAAGGCGCAGGCCGCGCGGGGTCAAAAGAGGGCCCCATGCCGGCCTGTTCTGCGAGCACAAAGTCGCCGAAACCAATGCCGAGGCGCGTAGGCGGGGCACAGGCCGCCCGCCTCAGCGCAGAGTCGCTGCACTGAACGGACGCGCGGGGCAATCAATGCCGAGCGCCGTCAGGCGCGAAGGCACAGGCGCTGGCAGCCTCGAGCCTGAGCGCCTGGGGGTGGGGCCCCGGGCGCCGTACGTAAGGCCGGGCCCCAGCGCAAACTCAAAAATGGACCAACGGAAAGCCGAAGATCTCGTGCGGCGTCTCGCCGCAGCCCTGCGCGGGACCGAGCTGTACTCGCCGACCCACCCGCTGGTACAGCACGGCATCGACGCGCTCAGCAACGACGCCCTCGAGGCACTCCAGACGGCGCCGAGCATCGTCATCGGATTCGTCGGCGACGAAGTCGTGGTCGACGGCGGGCGATTGCCTCGCGGATCGGTGGCGCTGGTCAGCTTCGCTCGGAACCTTCGTGCGCGCGAGATCGAGAAAGTCACGCTGACGCGCGGCCTGACGCGCGAGGACATCCGCGGCTTCGTCGCGGTCCTGGGCGATCGCGAGTCGCGGATAGGAATCGCCGATCGGCTGACGATGGGCAGCGTCCGGCACATCCAGGTCGGGAAAATTGTCGTCGAGGACGTCACAGACGATCAGGTGGGGATTACGGCGGCCAGACGGGTGTACGAGACCGCGGTCGAGACGGCCGAAACGCTCTGGCAGGCGGCCAAGGCGGGCGACCAGCCCGACCCCGATGCGGCGCGGAAGATCATCGACGGCCTCGCCCGGCTCGTCACGCAGGACCGCACGTCGCTGATGGCGTTGACGACGATCAAGAAATACGACAACTACACGTTCACGCACATGGTGAACGTCTCGTCGCTCGCCATGGCGCAGGTGCGCGCGCTCAATGTCGACGGGACCCTGCTGCGGGAGTTCGGCTTCGCGGCGTTGATGCACGACATCGGCAAGGTGAACACCCCGCTCGAAATACTCAATAAGCCTGACAGGCTCACGACAGAAGAATTCGAGATCATGAAGCGCCACGTCGTCGACGGCGCGCACATCCTCCGCCGGACGCCCGAGATGCCGGCGCTGGCGCCGATTGTGGCGTTCGAGCATCACCTGAAACAGGATTTGAGCGGGTACCCCGAAAATATCGGCAGCCGCAAATTGAACCTCTGTACGATGATCGTCAGCATCGCCGACGTGTTCGACGCCCTCAGGAGCAACCGGCCATATCGCCAGGCCCTTGCGACTGCGCGCATCCGGGCCATTTTGGGCGAACAGGAGAATCCGGCCTTCAACCAGGTGCTGTTGAAGCGCTTCGTGAATTTGATGGGACTCTTTCCGGTCGGCAGCCTGGTGCGCTTGAGCACGGACGAGCTGGCGGTGGTGAGCGCGGAGCATCCGACCGATCCGTTCCGGCCGCAGGTGAAAATCATCGTCGACGCGGCCGGCCAGACGCTCGAAGAGCCGCTGCTCGCCAACACGTGGGATCGTGACAGTCGCGGCGAGCACCCGCGCGCCGTCGTCGAAGCGGTGGATCCCGAGTCTGTGGGCATCGACCCGTTGAAGTACATGTAATGGCTGCCGACGAAGCCCTCTCCCCGCTTGCGCCGGAAGACACGGGCCGGCTCACCGCATTCGCGCGGGCGTGCAAGGCGGCCGCGCGCGCCGTCGTGCTGTATCCGCCCTCGCATCCGGCGATTGCCACCACCCTGGGCCGCATCGTCAGCAGCACTGCGCCTCCCGCCCTGACCAGCCCACTCAAAATCAGCGTGCTTCCCAACGCTCTCCTGCTGGACGGGCGCGCGCCGGCGCGACCTGACCTGATTGGTGAGATCACCGTGCATCCGGGCGGCGACATCGAGGCGTGGCGCAGCTTTCTCTTGTTGCTCGGGCGTAGCTCGGGCGACGTCCGGGCCGACGGCGGCATCAGCCGGCTGTGGACCACTATCGGAGGCCGCCACCTCGAGCTGCGCGAGATCGACTACTCCGAAGTCTTGCGCGATCGCGCCGGCGGGCAGGCGGCGGTGTGGGAACGGGTCATCGCCAGCTGGCTCCAGAGCGACGCCAGGGATCTGGACGAGGAGGAGATCAGGATGCTGTTAGGCATCGCTGGCGATCCTCGCCAGTTCCAGGAGCTGGTGGCGGAGCTCGATGCACAAGCCACCTCGAGCAACGCTGGCGTTTCGGCGAAGACGGCCGCCCTCGTCCGGATGCTGCGCGGCATCGCTGAGGCGGTCGCCAGGACCGCTCCCGATCAACTCGAGCCGATCCTTCGCAACATGGCGATGGCGGTCGGCCGGCTCTCGCCCGACGTGATGCTGGAAATGCTCTCCGGCGAGGGACAGCGGGTGGTCGGCGAGGTCGTCCGCCGGATGTCCGACCAAACGATCGCCACCTTCGTCGCCCACAACGTCATCGAGGAAGGCACGTCGACCGACCGCCTCGCCCAGGCGTTTCACGCGCTGGTGCCCGATGAGATACACCGGCACCGGCTTCTCGCGCTGGCGCACGACGAGGTGGCCTCCAGTCCTCTCGGCCAGGCAGCAGGATTCGACTCGCTGTGGACCAACGTGTCGGAAATGCTAACGTCGTACTCCGACTCATCATTCGTCTCCGACGAATACGGTCGTGAGCTGTCAGGCGCGAGAACTCAGGCCATCGAGGTCGAGCGCGTCAGCGACGATCCGCCCGATCGGATCAACGCGTGGCTCGCCACCGTGGCCATCAGTGAGGTCCGCGCGCTCGACCTCACCCTCCTGCTCGATCTGTTGCGCATCGAGCAGGATGCCGTCCGGTGGCGGGATTTGATGCGGCCGATCGTGGCGCAGATTGAAGACCAGCTGCTCGTCGGCGACTTCGAAGCGGCGCAGCAGCTGGCCACGGTTCTGGCGACCGAAACGGGCCCGAGCGGCACCTCCGGGCGTAAGTCGTCGGCGGCGCGGGCAATCGAGCAGCTCGCCAGCGGCCCGATGATGCGACACATCGTGTCGCACCTGGCCATAATCGACGAGGCGCAATTCGGCCGCGTCAAGGAGCTGTGCCTCGCCATCGGCAACGTGCTCGTGGGACCGCTCGCCGAGGCCCTGTCGACGGAGGAGCGCGGCCGAACGCGCGAGCGGCTCACGGCGCTCCTCATCGCCTTCGGCGCCACGGGCCGGCAAACCGTGGAGCGGCTGAAGGGCTCGTCCAACCCCGCCGTGCGCCGGACGGCGATCTACCTGTTGCGGGAATTCGGCGGCAAAGATGCGTTGCCCGATCTGACGATGTTGCTCGACGACAGCGAGTCGCAGGTCCAGCGCGAGGCCCTGCGGGCCATCCTCGACATCGGCACGGACGCGGCGTACTCCGTCCTGCAGCGGGCGCTCGTGTCTGGGACCGCGCAATCCCGCGAGGCCATTATGCGATCGATCGCGCTTCTCCGCGACGAACGCGCCACGCCCCTCTTCGCCTACATTGTCGGCCACGTCGATCACCGCGGGCCGCTGCTTCCCATCTACCTGACCGCCATCGAATCGCTCGGTGCGCTCCACGATCCGGCGGGCGTGCAGGCGCTGAAAGACGCGCTGCACCGGGGGGAATGGTGGGCACCGCGGCGGACGGCGCGCCTGCGCGCGGCCGCGGCCGATGCGCTGGCCCGCGTAGCGACGCCCGAGGCCATCAGCGTGCTGCGCGAAGCCGCCGAGTCGCGGTCGCGCGGCGTCCGGTCGGCGGCCAAACCCCAGCTCGCCCGCGCCGAACGCGGCGCGCGGGTCGCGGCGGAGCACCCGCTAAGACCGCCGACGGTGTGAGCTATGGACGATAAACAATTCCAGCTCGCCGACGACTTCCTCCGACGCTTCGCCTCAGCGCTGCGATCGGCGCAGCTCTACTCGGCCGGCCACCCCATCATCGCCAGAAACATCGACGCGCTCGTGGCGGGCGTCGGGCACGTTCACGCCTCTCAGCCGACGATCACGATAGGCATCGTCGGCACCGAGATCGTCGTGGGCGACGTGCCGATCGGGAAGGTCGAATTGCTCGGCGAGCTCGTGAAGCGCATGCAGCTCGCCGGCGTCGAGCGCGTGGCCATCGATCGGGGCGTGTCGAAAGAAGAAATCGCCGGCCTCGTGCAGACGCTGGCCTCGATCGAACCGCGAAGGATCGGTGAAGACCGGCCGCCCGAGCTGCCGGTCTTCCCGCACATCCGTCTTGGCCGGATTCAGGTCGAGCAGCGCGTCGAAGAAAGCCTCGCCGACACGGCGACGATTCGCCGCATGTATGACGATGCCGTGTCGGTCGCGAGCCTCGTGTGGGAGAGCGCAAAAACCGAAAGGCAGCCCGACGCCACGGCCGCCAAGTCGATGGTCGACGGCCTCGCGCAAGCGGTGGCTCAGAACCGGACGGCGCTCATGGCGCTGACGGCGCTCAAGAGCTACGACAATTACACGTTCACGCACATGGTGAACGTGTCGATCTTGACGATGGGCCAGGCGCGCGGGCTGGGGGTCGACGGGCCGCTGCTCCGCGAGTTCGGGATGGCCGCGCTGATGCACGACCTCGGGAAAGTCCAGACACCGCTCGAGGTGCTCAACAAGCCGGACAAGCTCACCGACGCCGAGTTCGCGATCATGAAACGCCACACGGTGGACGGCGCCGAAATGTTGCGGCGGACGCCCGACATCCCGACGCTGGCGCCGGTGGTCGCCTTCGAACATCACCTGCGTCTTGACGGCTCTGGCTACCCGGACGGCGTCAAACGACCGACGCTGAATATCTGCACCATGCTGTGCAGCATCGCCGATGTGTACGACGCCATGCGATCGCAGCGCCGGTACCAGCAGTCATTTCCGACTGAACGCATTCTCGCCGTGCTGAAGCGCAGCGACGGCCAGCAGTTCGATCAGCATCTGGTCCGGCGGTTCGTTCAGCTCATCGGCATTTATCCTCCGGGCAATATGGTGCGCCTCGACACAGGCGAGATTGCCGTCGTCGTCAAGGCGTACGCGCCCGATCCCTATCGCCCTCAAGTGCGGGTGTTGTTCGATCGCACGGGCTCACGGCTCGACCTGCCGTACGACGTGAATCTCTGGGACGTCGAGAGCGGCCAAGACCGGCCGTCCTCGGTCGTCGCGCCGCTCGACCCTGCCGACTATGCCATCGACCCATTGGCCTTGATGTAAACTTAACTCTTCTGCCGATACGCACCTTCGCTCTCGTGCTTGCCGTGCTCCTCGTCGCCGTGTGCGCACCGCGTGCCGCGGCGCCCAGACCGGCACCACCGAGGCTAGCCGTCATCGTGATGGTCGATCAGATGCGCGCCGACTACGTGGATCATTTCAAGGGCGACTGGTCCGCCGGCCTCAAGCGGCTGCTCAGCAAGGGCGCGTGGTTTCGACGCGCCACCTACCCGTACCTCACGACGGTCACGTGCGCCGGGCATGCGACCGTGTCGAGCGGCGCGTTTCCAAACTCGCACGGCGTCTTCCAGAACGCTTGGTGGGATCGCGCTGCTCACCGCGTCATGACGTGCACGGAAGATCCGGACGCCCAAGACGTCGGCTACAACACGTCGGTCAGAGGCGGTGACAGCGGGTATCGACTCCTCATCCCGAGCTTCGCGGACGAAATGCGGAGTCAGCCCACGTCGTCTCGCTTTCGCTGAAGGATCGCAGCGCCGTCATGCTCGCGGGTCACGGCGCCGACCTAGCGACATGGTTGGCCAACACGCTCGACGGCTGGGTGACTTCGTCTGCATTGACGAGCCAGGCCGTCGCCGCGGTCAAAACGTTCAGCGACACCAACCCGCTGGACGCCGACTACGGCAAAACGTGGTCCCGCCTGTTGCCCGACGCGAAGTATCAAGGTCCAGACGATGGCCTGGCCGAGGCGCCGCCGTCCGGATGGACGCCGACGTTCCCACACGTGCTCAAGAGCGGCACAGGGAAACCGGACTTCGAGTTTCGCAAGCAGTGGCAGACCAGTCCGTACGCCGACGCATATCTCGGCCGGTTCGCCGCGGCGCTCGTCGAGTCGCTGCAACTCGGCAAACACGGCGGCATCGATGTCCTGGGCGTCAGTTTCTCCAGTCCGGATCTGGTTGGTCATGCCTTCGGACCGCGCAGCCAGGAAGTGCAGGACATGTACGCGCACCTCGATCGAACCATTGGCACGCTGCTGGATCGGCTGGACGTGCTCGTCGGCCGCGACGAGTACGTGGTTGGGCTCACTTCAGACCACGGCGTCACCCCAATCCCGGAACAGCTCGAGAAAGCAGGTGAGGACGCCGGGCGATTCAACCTAGCCGCCATGATCGACGCCGTCGAAGAGCGCGCGCGGGCCGCGCTCGGGCCCGGCAAGCACGTGGCAGTGATGTCTGGCAACGACCTGTATTTCGAGACCGGTGTCTACGAGGCGCTTCGCGCCAAGCCTGGCGCGCTCGACGCTGTCGTCGAGGCGCTTGCGTCCCGCCCGGGGGTTGCCAGGGTCTTTCGAAGCGAACAGCTTCGCGACGCCGTACATGCCGCCGATCCGCTTCTGCGCGCTGCCGCGCTGAGCTACTTTCCTGGCCGAAGCGGCGATCTGATCCTGGCCGCAAAACCGGGGTGGATGTCCGCCGGCAGCGGGACGGAGCACGATTCGGCCAATCCCGACGATCAGCGGGTACCGATTCTGTTCATGGGCCGCGGGATCAAGCCGGGAGAATACTCGCAGCCCGCGACCCCTGCTGATGTCGCGCCAACGCTGGCGGCCGTTTGCGGCATCACGATGCGTCAGGCCGAAGGACATGTCCTGCGCGAGGCGCTCACCTTCGCCCCCTGACGGGTGAGCGCCGAAAGCCCTTTCTGGCCACGCGAGTCGCTGACGTGAAAACTCTACCGGACAATTTCGGCGCTCGGGTGCTCTCGGTCGTCCGCCGCATTCCACCCGGCCGCGTCGCCACCTATGGCGACGTCGCGTTGCTCGCCGGGCGGCCGCGCGCCTGGCGCGCCGTTGGCAACATCATGCGGCACTGCAGGCGGCCCGACGTGCCGTGCCATCGCGTGATCGGGGCCGGCGGCCGAATCGGCGGATACGGCGGCAGTGAAATGCTCAAGCGGTCGCTGCTTGCCGCGGAAGGCATCGTCGTGTCCGCGCGTCGTATCCGCGAGCTCGACCGAGTGCGCTGGCGTGGGCGGTCTCCAACAAGGACGCACTGAACCTAATCCAGCCCGATTCGTATCCTTTCTCAAAGAGCGACGCGTCTTTTGCGCGTCGCCCCATTCCCAGGCCGCGGGCGTTGCGCCCGAACGCCGACTCTCGAGGCCGGGCAACGCCGAGACATCGCTTGCCGTCTAAAGATGTGACCGTCGTGGAAAGCACCGATGCGGATCTGGTCGCACGCTGCCAAACCAGCGAAGTCGACGCGTTCGAAGAGCTTTACCAGAGACAGGCCTCGCGGATCTACGCGTTGGCCTGCAGGATGGCAGGGTCGCCCGAAGCCGGCGAGGACCTTCTCCAGGAGATTTTCCTTCAGGCGTTCAGAAAGATCGGCAGCTTCAAGGGCGACGCGACAATCGGCACCTGGCTGTACCGGCTGGCGCTCAATCACTGTCTCGATTTCGTCCGAAGCCGCCAGGCAAAGATGGCTACGGCGACCGAGGCGCTCGACGGTGATTTGGCGATCGAACCACGGGCGCCGCGGGAAACGCCCATCGCGAGGATCGATCTCGAACGCGCCCTCGAGCGTCTACCGCCCGGCTGCCGCGAGGCATTCGTGCTGCACGATGTGGAAGGGTACGATCACAAAGAAGTTGCCGAAATGCTGGGCATCGCCGAGGGGACGTCGAAGTCGCAGGTGTTCAAGGCACGCATGAAGCTGCGGGCGCTTTTACAGGCCCGTACGATCGCCCGCACGTGACCGTGCTTACGTGATCGTACGTAGTGTCCGGCTTTAGCCGGACTCACACCATGCATCCGAACGATTCGACGATCAATGACTATGTCGACAGCGCGCTCGGTCCCGGGGACCGCGCGACGGTCGAGCAGCATCTCGAGACGTGCAGCGAGTGCCGCGGGCTCGCTGCCGATCTGCGGGAACTGCAACGCGCGGCCGCTGCCCTCGAGCCGATCGAGCCGTCCCCGGACGCGTGGACGCGGGTTGAGGAAGCCATTCGCAGGGAAAGCCCGGCCAACCGACTCCGCCTGGGCGACGGCGGTCCGCCAAAGGTTCACGCGAAGGCGGAAGCCGGTCGGAGCGGAGCAGACGACGAACCGCTTGATGGACGCGACCTGCGAGGGTCGTCGTCCGGGTGGGCGTGGGGTTGGAGCGCGGCCGCGGCGCTGCTCCTCCTGGCAACGTTGGCCGGCCTTCGCCTTGGGCCGATGGCGCGTCACACGACAGCGGTGTCAGCCCCCGCAACCGACGCCGCAGTCGCGTCGGCGCAAGCGGTCGAATCCGAGCTGCTCCAGGCCGAGCAGCACTATCAGAAAGCGATTAGCGGACTCGAGCAGCTCGCCGCCGCAGACACGGCCGCGCTCGATCCCCAGACGGCAGCGACCCTGCAAAGGAACCTCTCGGTCATCGATCGGGCGATCAATGAGAGCCGCGCGGCATTGAAGGCGCAGCCCGACAGCGAACCGGCGCAAGAAAGCCTGTTCGAAAGCTTCAAATCGAAAATCGCGCTGCTGCAAGACACCGTGGCGCTCATCAACGAAATGCGAAAAGGCAACGAGGTGGAGGCCGCACGGATCATTTCCGGACTCAAACGCGAGCCTTGAGCCGGAGCGACAACGTCGAGCGCGCATTATCCAGGCGCGCGTCGGCAAGGATGGATCGGCAAAGACTGGAAGGCGCGAGCCGACAGCGCCCGGGCGCGGAACTCAGGCGCGGCAAAGGACAAGGGTACCCCTATGCGACTCAGGTTCTCTCTCATGGCAGCGGGACTCGCCGCCAGCGTCCTGTCGGCCGGCGCGCAAGACGTCCGGCAGGCTCGCGAGATGCGCGCGCGTGGGCCGCTTCCTCGCACAGCCTATCAGGGCCGCAGCCGTCCCGAGCAGACCGAGCGCTTCTCCCGCAGGATCAAGATCGGCGGAGACGGCCGCGTCAGCGTCGCCAACTTCGCGGGCGACATCGTCGTGACAGGCGGTCCGGGAGATGAGGTCTCCATCGAGGCGATCAAGCGGACGCACGGCGATCCGAGCCAGCTCGCCAGCGTCCACATCGAAGTCGACGAGCACGCGGGCCGCGTCGACGTACGGACGATGTACGGGGCGAGGCACGACAGTGTGTCGGTCGACTACACGATCGCGGTTCCCTCGTCGGCGTCGATTGGCGTCAAATCGGTCTCCGGCAATCTGAAGGTCGCCAGGGTGCAGGGGTCCGTTCGCGCCGAGACCGTCGAGGGAAGCGTCACGGCGTCGGCCACGCCGAGGCTCGAGATCGCCAAGGCGGTTTCTGGCGACGTCGATCTCAGTGACGCCGGAGCGGATGGCGATCTGACGGCCGCCAGCGTCAGCGGAAACGTGAGGGTGAAGGGACTGAAAGGCCACAGTCTTAATCTGGGCACGGTCAGCGGCGATCTGACGCTCAGCAATGTGGCCTGCGATCGGCTTGTCGCCCGCTCGGTGTCCGGCAACGTCGAGTACTCGGGCGCGCTGACGAAGAACGGCCGCTACGATGTGACTTCGCATTCTGGAACGGTGAGGCTCACGCTCGACGGGGCGACCGGATTCGAGTTCAACGCGATCAGCTTCAGCGGATCGATTCGCTCCGAGCTGCCGCTGACGATGGCAGGCAGCAGCGACAGCACTCAGCGCGACGACCAGCGCGGCCCTGGACCCCGCCGCCGCGGCCGTGTCCTGAACAGTCCCTCGATGCGCGCGACGTTCGGCGACGGGAGCGCCACGCTTACGATCAGGACGTTCAGCGGCGACATCGTCATCGCGAGGGCCAAGTAGAGCCTGGCGCGGTGGCCAGGCTCGTCTCTGAACTGTTCGGCTTCTGTACGCCAGAGCCGGCGGAAGTTGACTCGTCGTCACTCCGGTCCGGGACGGATGTGCCGCCCGTCTTTTGTTGACGCTAACCCGAATACCATTAATAGTTTCTGATGACCGACCGAACGAGGCGCGCCTCGCCGGATGGCATCGGCCTTGCTGAAACGTCTATATAATTGAGTAGATGCCGCCC
>QHWL01000270.1:10436-10916 GCA_003222555.1 Acidobacteriota bacterium
CGATGAAGCGACTGATTCTCGTGGGAGCCCTCGTGGGCACGCTCGGCGCGGGCATTGGACAAGCGCAGACGCGACCGGCCCGCGGCGCTACCGCGAGCCAGGGGGCCGCCGGGCACACCGCGCCCAAGCCGCAGCCCGAGACAGGGCCTGCGCCATCGGCACCAAGCGGCGACGTCGTGCTCGGAACGGTACGCCTGCCGAAGCCAGTGAAGGCGGACGGCAAGGCGCTCCCGCCGGGCACCTACCAGGTTCGCGTGACGGGGCAATCCGCCTCGCCCGAGGCGAAAGGTCAGACGCCGTCGCTCGAGCGCTGGGCGGAATTTGTTCAGAGGGGCCAGGTCAAGGGCCGCGAGATCGTGACCATCATTCCGCAATCAGAAGTCGACAAAGTCCAGAAAGATACGCCGCCACGCCCCAACGCTGCGAAAGTCGAAACCCTGAAGGGCGGCGATTACATCCGCGTCTGGTTCAACAAAGGCG
>QHWL01000271.1:0-4598 GCA_003222555.1 Acidobacteriota bacterium
TGGGAACCGTAGCATGTTCGTAGGCGCGACCGCCATCTCTTCATCCCGAAGCACACTTGCACGCGGAACCGGTTGCGAGCTCCGCCTGTTCGGGTTGAACATCCTGCCTCGAGCGGCGCCCCTGTAGCGGCTCCGTCCACGAATTTGATGCTGCCCTCGTGTTAACATCCCAAATCCGAGGGGAATCGGCAATCAGGAGCCTGCTGATGCGCAAGTCGTTGGGAGCAGCTCCAGGCGAAGCGGATGCGCCCAAAGTGGAAAAGTGGAAGAAGTTATTTCGGTCGGTGACAACGTTTATGCCACATTCCTTATTCGTTAGATCGAGCGTGAGATTTCTCGTCACACTCGGCACCATCTCCATTGTGTGGTTGACGAGCGCGGCATCCGAAGGTGACCAGGCGCGCCGAGCTGAACAGACGGCACCCGAACAGAAGGTGCAGATGGCCGAAGACGTGTTCACAAACGTCCAGCTGCTCAAGGGAATTCCCGTGAAGGAATTCATGGGCACCATGGGATTCTTTTCGGCCGCCACGGGCATGAACTGCACTCAATGCCATGTCGAGGAAAGCGGAGGCAGCTGGGCGAGGTATGCCGACGACACCCCGCTCAAGCAGACTGCGCGCAGAATGATTGTGATGATGAACGCCATCAATCGAACCTACTTCGGCGGGCGACGCGTCGTGACCTGCTACTCCTGCCATCGCGGCGGCACTCGCCCGGAGGTCATTCCCGATCTCGCGTTGCAGTACGGGGAACCCGTGCTCCGAGAGCCTGATGAAATTTTCCGGCAGCCATCCGGTGCGCCTTCCGCCGATCAAATTCTTGACAGATACATCCAGGCACTCGGCGGGGCGCAGCGGGTTGCCAATCTCACCAGCTTTGTCGCCAAGGGGAACCACCAGGGGTATGACGATTACGAGAAATACCCAGTGGAAATTTATGCCAAAGCTCCGGGTCAGCGGACCACTATCGTCCACGGAGACAGCGGAGACAGCACCACGACGTACAACGGCCGCAACGGCTGGATGGCTGCGCCCGACACGACCACACCGGTCCCCGTGCTCCCATTGACAGGAGATGATTTGGCCGGCGCCAAAGTGGAGGCGGAGCTGTCTTTCCCTGCGCAGGTCAAGCAAGCCCTCAGCGATTGGCGCGTTGGGTCCCCAATCACCATCGACGATCGCGAGGTTCAAGTCGTCCAGGGAAGAACCGGCGCCGGGCGGCCCCCTGTAAAGCTGTACTTCGCCGCGGATTCGGGTCTGCTGGTGAGGCTCGTACGCTATACCGACACACCGGTCGGCCGCATCCCCACGCAGATTGACTACGCTGATTATCGCGACGTCTCGGGAATCAAGATGGCCTTCAAGTGGACCACGACGTGGACGGACGGACGGTCAGTGACTGAGCTCAGCTCGGTACAGGCAAACGTCCCGATTGATGCGGCGACGTTCGCCCAACCGGCTCGGCCAGCGCCGCCGGCCAAGAAATAGCTTGCTTCGAAGGTACGGCGGAACGATTCGGTGGCTGAGACAGCGAAGGTCAACGCAAACCCCGCCAGAAATCCGCCGATGTGCGCCATGGACCGGTGGTCAATTGTCACGGCCGAAGGACCGGTTGATCTCGGCAGACGGAACGGCGCGGGAGAGCCCGGTGAAAGTGCCATGCTGGGCAATTTCCTTCGCCGCCTGCAGGAAACCAGCCCACGCTACTCGGGCCAATGCGCCGCCGACGCTGATCCGACGGACGCCCGCCTGGGTCAGCTCGGCCATCGTGGCAAAGTCACTGCCGGCCAGCACGTTGACAGGTTTTGGCGCGACCGAGGCGACTACCGATCGAATGTCGGCCATGCTGCGGAGGCCGGGCGCGTAGAGGCAATCGGCCCCGGCCTCGGCGAAAGCAATAAGGCGGCGGATCGTCTCACCGAGATCGGGACGACCGACGATGAAGCCTTCGGAGCGGCCGGTGAGAACCATCCCCGTTCCACTGTCTTCGATGGCTCGTCGGGCGGCCTGGATCCGTTCGACCGCGAGTGAAAAGTCATAGAGCGGGCTGGAAGCATCGCCCGACGAGTCTTCGATCGACAGTCCGGCAATTCCCGTGGTCGCCGCGGCGGCGACGTTGGCGCCAACTGCTTCGGGAGCCGTCGCAAAGCCGCCCTCGAAGTCTGCGCTGACCGGAATCTCGACGCCTTGGCTCATCGCACGAAGGTGAGCCAAGGTCACCTCGAGCGAGGCGTGGTGGTCCGGCCGGCCGAGGGACCAAGCAAATCCAGAACTGGTGGTCGCCAGCGCCTGAAAGCCGAGTTGCGCGAGCAGGCGGGCGCTGCCGAGGTCCCATGGATTGGGAACAATGAAGCACCCGGACTCGTGAAGCTGGCGAAAGACTCGGGAGCGATCGGTAATCGAGCCGAGCAGTTGATTCTTCGCGGCGTTGTAAAGATCGATCATGATCTCATCGCTCCTGAAAGAAAGCCTGAGCTGCCTGACGCGCCGAATGAGCCGCGCGCTGCGGCGACATGATCGCACAAGACGGGTCGGCTCTATCTCCCGTATGCGTAAACGGCGATGCAGCCCTGCTTGGCGGGGAAACTAAACATCACATTGCACAGGTCCGTCAGCGCGGTGGCGGTCGGAACGCCTACAGGAACAAATATGTGGTTGTTCCCTCGGAAGGCCGCCACGGAGTGAACACCGGGTCCGGCCGGCAGACTGTTCAGCAGTGCGCCGGTGTCAGCATCGATGACACTGAGCGTGGGATTGGCGCCGAATCCACTGGGCGCGTAGAAACGATTGTCGCCTGAGTTGTACCAGACTTCGTCGGCGCCGTGGGTCTCGGCCACCGCGGTGATCACGGTGCCATTGAGCCCGTTCAGCATGAGCAGCGGCCGCCCGCCCCCGCAACCGACGAGCAGATGTTGGGACGGACCGAGAGCGAGACCGGAGCCGCAATCGGGTGTCGGGTACCTCGCCTCTACGACGGGCGCCTTGGGATCCTTCAAGTTGATGACCGCGACTTCACCCATGCCGCTATTGCCCGGCACGGTGGCCAGCATGCGTCCACCTTTCAATTGGGCGTCCCACAACGGTTGCTCGAAGCCCCTCGCGTTCGGGAATGTAATTTTGGCGAGAACCGCGTAGGGCGGGTCCGAAGAAATCACCGAGGCAAAGGGAGGATGTTCTGCGGGATTTCCGACCATGATAACGTGATCTTTCGGGTCGAATCCGATCTCGTCGGCGCGACAGTCGGCGCCAGTAGAAATCGTGGCGATGGGGCTCAAGCTAAACGGCGGTTGCGCGTTGGTCAAGTCGAAGACCTTCACCGTGCCGTGGGCATCGGCGGCCCACAGTTGGTTGTTCGGGGTCACCAGAATTCCACTGGGGCCCATTCCTTGGATTCGTCCACAGGGATCGCCGGGCGCACCGACCCCGTGGAACCCGGTAATCCGACCCAAGAACAAATCGTTCTCGGCGTCAAAGACATCCACGCTGGCATTACCAGATTCGGCGAGGTAGTACCGCGCCCGGGCTTGATCCACCCAACTGATGTCGAAGACGAGCGGATTGCCCGGCAGGAGGATCCCGCCAACAAGTTTTGGGGACTTGGTCAGATGATTTCCGGGACGTGCAGGAGGCTTGCGCGGTTGGGCGCGAGGATCCTTGTCCTGCCCACTGCCGGCGCTCGCAGCCAGGGTTGAAGCGACCGCGAGTGCCAAGCCAAGACGGCCAACGACTTTCGAATTCATAGCATGCCTCCGTGCGTGACTCTGTCTGCGAGTGTTCGCGGACAACGGCGACAACTTCGGCTGTGCTACTCAGTCAGCGGCTTCTTCGATGTGCGGCAGCATAGCGCAAACGATCCATAGATCTAGATCGTCCGCTGTAATTTGTTCATCTCCTTACGACAATTTTTCTTTTACCAATTTGAAAGAGTGCTATGGTCGGGACGTTCCATGGCGTTTTCATTTACGTTTTCCTTATTGAAGGGCCAGCTCTATCCTCTCAGCGATCAGATCAAATGAAGTACCCACATGCGGATCCATCTGAAGAATTTAGCACTGGATGCGAGCTTCGTGAGTTGGTGTGCCGATCCGAACCGTGAAGGGATCGGCTTCGTCTGTCGGCGTGCGGAGACCGTAGCTAGAAGGAGGATTCCATGGGCTCGATCGTAGTAAAGCGATTAATCTTCGTCGTCGCGATTCTGACGATCCTGGGATTTCCGGTCGTGGGGTACGCGCAGGAAGCGGTGCTGGGCGGCACGGTCACGGATTCGACGGGCGCCGTGCTGCCGGGGGTCACGGTCAAGGCCGTGCTCGAGGCTACGGGGAACACCTTTGACACGGTGACCGATTCGCGCGGAGCGTATCAAATCTCCGTGCGCATAGGCGTCTACAAGATCACCGCGGAACTGTCCGGCTTCAGGACCGTCACGCGGCAGGGGATAACGCTGCTGGTCGGACAGACGGCCGCCATCAACATGCAGATGGCTCCCGGGGGTGTGGCGGAAACGGTGACGGTGACGGGAGAAGCGCCGCTGATCGATACCCTCAGGTCGAGCGTGGGCAGTCAGACCGATCCGCGGCAGGTGCAAGAGTTGCCATC
>QHWL01000271.1:4647-4815 GCA_003222555.1 Acidobacteriota bacterium
GGGCATGGGCTCACGCCGGTGGAGGACCGAGTGGACGTCCGGGCGTTCCAGCTCAACGTTGATGGTCAGCAGGTGACCTCGAACCTGGGCACCGGCAACCAGGCGCGGTACAGCAACGATTCGATCGCGGAATTCCAGTTCATCTCGAACCGGTTCGACGCGACCCAG
>QHWL01000782.1:0-1301 GCA_003222555.1 Acidobacteriota bacterium
AAAGTGCCGGTCGGCTGCAGTATAATTACTGGTTCCCGCGAGCAGAAATATGGTGCTTTACTACATCCTCACGACGTTTTATGTGTTTGTCTGCATCGTGCTGTTGCTGGTCATTCTGCTGCAGCAGGGGAAGGGCGGCGACATGGCCAGCGCCTTTGGCGGGGGCAGCAGTCAGACGGCCTTCGGCGCACGCGGCGGAGCCACGGTGCTGACGAAGATGACGACGGTGTTTGCAGTGCTGTTCATGCTCTCGGCACTGGCGCTGGCCATCATCGGCCAACGCGGTCCCGGGTCGATTGTGAGCGGCACGCCAGGGCCGGCACCGCGGACGCCGGCACCCACGCCGGCTGGCGCACCGCCCGCGCAACCCGGCACGGCGCCGGCGCAACCCTCTGGCACACCACCCGCGCAGCCCGGCACGGCGCCGGCGCAACCCGCAGGCGCACCACCTGCGCAGCCACCGGCGCAGCCGCCGAAGTGAATTTACAATGAAGAATTAGGAATTAAGAATGGAGCGCATCTCGAAGGCCTCCACCGTGAACAGGGCAAGTCCACGCGGCGCGTGATGTTGCTCTCAAGGACGGGGTCGCCCACGTGCTGGCTCCACACTGGCAGGCCCTGGCTCTCGACTTCCTCGACGTCGCTCCCGCTCACGACGGTCCGCCGCGACCGCCCTGGCGCCAACCGATTTTATTTGTTGAGGACGATAATTCGCGCAAGCCGAGTGCATAATTCCCGGGGGAACGGTTGAGTTGACCATTTTCTCCCCTTGAACTACGTCACACATGTTGCTATTCTCGGCTTGGAAGGTTTATTAACCCTCGCCGCAACGGGGCCGCCTCGCCAGAGGCTGTGCGGTGACCGTCCCTCTTGGGTTATGAATCGCGGGGAATTTCCTCAATACCTCAACACGATGTTTTAGGTTTTCCGTGGCCCACGAGGTGTGCCGCATGCCCGAGAGTTTCGGCGCTCGACTGCGCCAGCAGCGTGAACGACAGCAGATCGCCCTCACCGCTATCGCGGAGCAGACGAAGATCGGCTTGTCGCTATTGGAAGCTCTGGAGCGAGACGACCTGTCGCACTGGCCGGCGGGCATCTTTCGTCGTTCCTTCATCCGCGGCTATGCGCGCAGTATCGGCCTAGAGCCCGATGTCGTCGTCCGCGAGTTCCTGGAGCTCCATCCTGATCCTGTCGATGTTGTCTCGGCAGCCTCGGCTGTCCCGTCACACGTTGATGATGGTGCAGGTGTGAGCGCGCGGCCGCAGACGAGGTTGGAATATCTTGTCGGTTCAGCCATTGGT
>QHWL01000782.1:1344-2289 GCA_003222555.1 Acidobacteriota bacterium
GGAGGAGGTGGGGGCCGCCACTCCCAATCCGATGAGAGCGCCGGCTCTGCCGGAGCCCGACCTTTTGGCTGCCGCGCATCTGTGTACTGAACTGGGCTGCATTTGTGAGACACGCGAGGCGGAACCGCTGCTCCAAGGCGCGGCCAGAATTCTCGATGCAGTAGGCCTTATCGTCTGGGTCTGGGATCCGCAGCGCACCGAACTGAGGCCCGTGCTCGCGCACGGGTATCCGGAGCAGGTGCTCGCTCAGTTACCGAGAGTGCGGCGCGACGCGGACAATGCTACTGCCGCGGCATTTCGATCGGCTCAGACGTGCACTGTCAATGGCAACCATCTGGCCAGTGGTGCGGTGGTCGTTCCTTTAATGACGCCTGTGGGGTGTGTAGGTGCGCTCGCTGTAGAGCTACCGCACGGCGGCGAACAAAGGGAATCGGTCCGCGCGCTCGCAACTATTTTCGCCGCCCAATTGGCCATGTTGGTCGGGAGCGCGCGACTGGCTCAAGCTGTGAATGCCTGAGCGCAGATACTCGCTCGGGTGCTCGGTCGGGTTTGTTGTCAACTGTTTTCAACTCTGAGAGGCCAGATTACAGCTGACCCCAGTGGCGAAATTCAGACGACCAGCCTATTTGGCTTGACGTCTCAACAGCCCTCACACGCGGGATTCTTCGACACAGCGCGACTTAGCATCACTTAGACGAAGGCTACGATCATTCACTGTGGAGCACTATGCGAACCGGGAGCAACTGTGTATTCGAAGAAGCGGAGCGTTCGCTGGGTCCATCTGATCGAAGTCGGCTCAGGCGGCAAAGCTCAGGAGGCATGATCTGTTTCGTTTAGCCTCACGGGTCACGGCTCAGCGGCCGATATCTTTGTCATGAAACAGCCCGCATACGGTGCCCTGATCGCTGGCGCACTGGTCCTGCTACAACCGCCGGCACCTGGCCG
>QHWL01000782.1:2338-2535 GCA_003222555.1 Acidobacteriota bacterium
CTCGGTGTCGAGTGGCTTCAACGCGGCGCAAGCGACTGGGAGCCTGCGCCGCAGCGGCTCCGCACCTATTGGATCACCGGCTATGCATCCGGTGCGCGGGTCGAGCGCACAATCGAGGGCTTGGTGCTGCCACAGTCGAGGGGCTTTAAGCGACTCTCGATCAAGCGTACCTGCAAGACCGACCGTGAAGACCCGAA
>QHWL01000272.1 GCA_003222555.1 Acidobacteriota bacterium
CCTCGCGGTGAATCCGTTCGTACCCTGGCGCAAGGGCCTCGACCGTGCGCGGGCGCTCAATGTTGGGTGGCTTCATGTCCATGGAGAATTGACCTGCGTCGATGCCATAGCTCATATACGCGTCGCCTTCGGCGAGGTGCCATGCGAGCTCGCCCAGCGATCGACCACCGGCATCGGGCCGAAAGTCGTACTGCGTCGCGGGCAACGCCCGCAAAAGCTTCAGAGTACTCTCCGCTTCGCGCGCCCACGCGCCCAGGAACATCTCGAGTTCGTTCATTGGCATGCGATACCTCCTCGTGAAACGGAAGGGGCCCGGCGGCCCCGCAACGACCCGCCATACTACTACTAATCGAGGACCGTAAACGAGCGACGGCCCCTACCCGCCGGCCATGGCTCCCACGACCAGAAAAGGTTCGGCCCCCGTCGCGACCGCGTCGGGCAGTGGGGCGTCCGGCAGGTCGTGGGACAGATCCTCCTCGCAGGCGAAGAACCTTACGAACGGTCGGCGCTTTTGCGTGATGTGGTCGCGGATCGTGCCGCGCAGCATCGGATAAGAGGCCTCGAGCGCGTCAAGGACCGAGCGCTGCGTCGCCTCACGGTCAAGGTGGAGCGTCACCTCGTCGTCGACATGCGCGAGCGTCCGCAGATGAGCGGGAAGCACGACTCGAATCACGCCAGAGCTCGCGACCATCATACCTCCGCCAGCGACGGTGGCAGCGTCTGGACCTCGACCGATAGCACGGCCGGAAGATCTCGAACAATCGGAGCCCAATTGTCTCCTGCATCGGCCGACGCGTAAACCTGGCCGCCGGTCGTGCCGAAATACACGCCGCACGAATCGAGCGTGTCGACCGCCATCGCGTCGCGCAACACGTTGACGTAGCAGTCGCGCTGCGGCAGACCTTTCGTCAGCGCCTCCCACTCGTTTCCGCCGGTCCGGCTGCGGTACACGCGCAGCTTCCCGTCGGGCGGATAGTGCTCCGAGTCGCTCTTGATCGGAACGACGTAGAGTGTTTCCGGCTGGTGGGCGTGCACATCCATCGCGAATCCGAAGTCACTCGGCAGATTACCGCTGACCTCGTGCCACGAGTCGCCCGCGTCGTCGCTGCGCATCACGTCCCAGTGCTTCTGCATGAACAGCACGCCAGGGCGCGACCGGTGCATCGCGATGCGGTGAACGCAGTGGCCGACCTCGGCGTTCGGGTCCGGGATGCCCTCGGACTTCAGTCCACGGTTGATCGGTCGCCACGTCTTGCCGGCGTCGTTGGTCCGGAACGCGCCTGCCGCCGAGATGGCGACGAAGATCCGCGCCGGGTCGCTTGGATCGAGAACGACTGTGTGCAGGCACAACCCGCCCGCACCTGGCTGCCAAGCCGGCCCCGAGCCGTGGCCGCGCAGTCCGGGGAGTTCCTGCCACGTTTGACCGCCGTCGACCGTCCGGAACAAGGCGGCGTCTTCAACCCCGGCGTAGACAGTGTCCGGATCGGTCAGCGATGGTTCGAGGTGCCAGACTCGCTTGAACTCCCAGGGGTGGGGCGTGCCGTCGTACCACTGGTGCGTGCCCGGGACGCCGTCGTAAACGAACTTGTTATCCACCGGCTGCCACGTCTTGCCGCCGTCGTTGGAGCGCTGGATGATCTGCCCGAACCACCCGCTGGACTGCGACGCATACAGCCGATTGGGGTCGGCGGCAGATCCCTTGAGATGGTAGATCTCCCAGCCACCAAAGTGGGGGCCGCTGACGTCCCACTGTTTGCGCTTTGCGTCCGACGTCAGGACGAACGCCCCCTTCCGCGTACCAACCAGCACCCGTACTCCGCTCATCCCTCATCCTTCCTGAACCTCGCCCCGGTCTTCGAGGCAGCCCACTTCACGACCCACGATCAAGTCCGCCAGCCGAGGTCGCTCCCCCCGCGCCCGTGGGTGGTCCCGCAGTATTGTCGATCGGCCCGCCTCGAGATCGACACACCCGCCGAAAAGTATGCCGCCATTATGCCGCCGTGTCAGGCTCGGGCGAATCCGCAGGGTCCGGGAATGATTAGACCAATCGCCCAACTCCTCGACCGTGCCCAACTGCGAGGCCCACATCGGAGCGTCTTTGGCCCTGAAGAGCCTGTGAAAAAATACGACGTTTGAGCGCAGAGCTCGCAGAGCACGCGGAGAAATCCCTAAGCATTTCTTCTCTGCGGCCTCGGCGGCCTCGGCGTTGAACGTGATTTGTTCACAGACTCTGAAGGCGGGCCGACCTGTCGATGGGGCCGCCCGTCGTTCGACGAACAGCCAGAGAGGAAATCTGACGATGCGATTCATGCCGCTCGCCTGTCACCAAGAATCGTTCAAACCCGGACGCGCAGATCAGCAGAAATGAAGGAGACCTTATCGAGCGCAGTGCTGACGGAGCCTGCACACGATTTTTTCATGACAATGCTCTGCGATGTCTACCATCTCTGCGGTCTCTGTGTTGATCGTCGTGGATTTCGAGGATCTTGCGCTGTCGGACTGAAGATGATGTGATCGGTCGCCGTGGAAGCGACCGACCCAGTGCACGAGACGGTGAATGCCGTCTATCTCTCCGACTCGCGCCGTGTGCTCGCCACGCTCATCCGCCTGCTGGGCGACTTCGACGTCGCGGAAGAGGCGCTGCACGACGCCTTCAGGGCAGCGCTGGAGCAGTGGCCGCGCGACGGCATCCCCGCGAATCCGCGCGCGTGGCTGGTATCGGCCGGACGTTTCAAGGCCATCGACGGCATGCGGCGGCGCGCGCGTTTCGACGCACTCGACGACGTCGGCGACCGAGCCGACATCGCCGTCGATGATACTGCGGCGTGGGCAGACGCGGAGAGCGTCGAGGACGACCGGCTTCGCCTGATCTTCACATGTTGCCACCCGGCCTTGTCTCCCGATGCACAGGTGGCTCTGACGCTGCGCGAGGTGTGCGGTTTGACGACGGAGGAAGTCGCGCAGGCGTTTCTCACGCCGCCCTCCACGCTGGCGCAGCGCATCGTGCGCGCGAAGGCAAAGATCCGCGACGCGCGCATTCCGTATCAGGTGCCGGCGCACGCCGAGTTGCCCGAACGGCTCGACGCCGTGCTGCGCGTGATTTATCTCGTGTTCAACGAGGGCTACGCGGCGTCCTCGGGCGCGTTGTTGACGCGGCACGATCTTTCCGCCGAGGCGATTCGTTTGGGGCGGTTGCTCGTCGAGTTGTTGCCAGAGCCGGAAGCTCTTGGACTGCTGGCGCTGATGCTGCTGCACGAATCACGGCGCGCGGCGCGCGCGTCGGTGTCCGGCGAACTGATCCGGCTCGACGATCAGGACCGCTCGCTCTGGGACCGGGATCAGATCGCGGAGGGAACAAGCCTCGTGGAGCGGGCGCTGTCGTCGCGGCCGGGCCCGTACGCGATTCAGGCCGCGATCGCGGCAGTGCACGCCGACTCGCCCAACGCCGCTGCGACCGACTGGGCGGAGATCGTCGGCCTCTACGACCTGTTGTGGCGGGCAGATCCTTCGCCGGTCATCGAGCTGAACCGAGCGGTGGCCGTGGCGATGCGTGACGGCCCGGCGGCGGGTCTGGTTCTCATCGATGCCATCCTCGAGCGCGGCGATCTTTTGGACTATCGTCTTACACACGCTGCGCGCGCGGAATTGTGCCGCCGGCTTGGAAGAACCGCGGACGCCCGCGCCTCGTACGTGCGGGCTCTGGCCCTCGCGCGGCAGGACCCAGAGCGGCGTTTCCTCGAGCGGCAGCTTGCCGAGCTTCAGGAGTAAAGAAGGGCGTTGGAACGGTCGGGCACGGCGGAACGGGCAGGTGGTGTCGATTCGGAGCTCACCCGGGCGACTAACAGTCGAGTGGGTCGGGCAGGTCAGGTAGGCCGGGTTGGGCAGGTGAGGCGGGTTGGGCAGGTCAGGCGGGTTGGCCACCTGCCCCCCCCGCCCCACCTGCCCCACCCGCCCCACCCGCCCCACCCGCCCCACCCGCCCAGAGCGTAAGGGAGCCCCAATGAAGTACTTGTGCCTTGTCTACCTCGAGGAACAGAAGCTGCACGCCGTCCCCGACAGCGAGTGTCTCGTCTGCGGGGAGGGGTTTAGGAAACGCGGGCTCCTGGTTGCCGCGGAGGCGCTCCAACCTGTCGAAACCGCAACGACGGTGCGCGTCCGGAACGGCAAAGTGTCGATCACCGACGGTCCCTTCGCCGAAACGAAGGAGCAGCTGGCGGGCTTCTACCTGATCGAAGCGAGAGACTTGAACGACGCGATTCAGGTGGCCTCGAAAATTCCGCCGGCGCGCGAGGGGAGCGTAGAGGTGCGGCCCATCAGGCAGCTGAACCCGCAGTAGCGTCGCTTGCAAGGAGAAATTCAATGTTCAAGAAGATCTGTGGGCCAAGGGCGCATGGAGATTACGGATACATCGGATCCGTCCCGCGTCACGATCAAGTTGGATTTCGT
>QHWL01000062.1:0-15578 GCA_003222555.1 Acidobacteriota bacterium
TTCGAAGTGGCCGACCTGACGTCGACCGAGCTGCCGGCAGCCGACGTCGTGGCGTCAAATCTGACGGGGACGCTGCTCGTCCGCGCCGCGGCGCCTCTCGCCGGCGCCGTCCGTCCGGGCGGCACGCTGATCCTCGGTGGCCTTCTGGCCCATGAGCGAGAGCACGTTCGCGGAGCGTTCGCGGCATTGGAGCTATTTTGGGAGAAGGAGGAGGACGGCTGGATCGGCTTCGCCCTGCGATTGCCAGTCCAAGCGGACAGTCGCCTGTAAGGAAGCCGCGAGGGTACGGTTGCGGGTGGGGCCTCACCACGCCGTTGCCCTCCAAGCGGAAAATCGCCGATAGCAAAGCCGAGCGGCAAAGCCGCGAAGGCACAGGCGTTGGGGGTGGGGCCCCAACGCAAAGTGAAAAATAGATGACATCAAACCCGCGACCGCCCAATCGTGTCTAAGTGATAAGAATGCCCATGCTTCGCCGAGTTTACGTTTCGCTTATGCTCGTGATGCTCGCCGTCGCAGCTTTCGCTCAAAGCTCGCGTCCCGGCCCGCAACAGCCGGCTCGCGACACGCCGGCTCAACAGAAGGACACCCCGCCTCCCCCGGGCGGACGAATCAGCGGACGCGTGATTGCCGACAATGGACGCCCAGTCAAACGGGCGCGCGCGTTCATCACCGCGGCCGAGCTGTCGGGAGGGCGAGGAGCGCTCACCGACGAGAACGGCATCTTCGATTTCACCGAATTGCCGGCGGGCCGATATACGCTCACCGTCTCGAAGAGCGGTTTCGTGAGCCTCTCGTACGGCCAGCGGCGGCCGCTCCAGGCGGGAACGCCGCTCCAGCTCGCCGACGGCCAGCAGTTGAAGGGGATCGAATTCCGATTGCCTCGCGGCGGCGTCGTCGCCGGCCATGTGTTCGACGAAGATGGCGAGCCGATGGCGGGCGCCATCGTCCGCGTCATGCGTTACCAATATTTGCAAGGAGACAGGCGGCTCACACCCGCCGGCACGGCGCAGACCGACGACAAAGGCCAGTACCGCGTGTGGGGGTTGATGCCCGGCGATTACTACATCAACGCCGTCACACGCCTCGCGGACTTCGGACGAGGCGGTGGCCCCGGGGGCAGGGGCGGTCCGGGCGGCGCCATCGCAGGGTTCATCGGCGGAGCGCTCGGCGGCAACATCGCCGCGGTGTTCGGTGGGGCGGGTGACGATCAAGACCGGCTCGCGTACGCGCCGACCTATTTTCCCGGCGTCGGCTCGGCCAATGAAGCGCGGCCCATCGCCGTCGGGCTCAGCCAGGAGGTGCTCGATGTCGACTTCAATCTGCAGCTGGTGCGCACTTCGCGCGTGAGCGGTCACGTCACCAATCCCGACGGCACGCCGACGACGAGTGGAAACGTGAACCTGACGGCCGAGGGCACTAGCGGAGGCGGCCGCGGTCAGATCGGCATCAACTACGGCAGCCGCATCGAGTGGGACGGAAATTTCTCGATCGGTAACGTGCCGCCGGGCCGTTACGTGCTGCGCGCGCGCGGTGACGACACTGAGCTGCCCCAGTACGCCATGCAACCGCTCGCCGTCACCGGTGGGGAGATCAACGACCTCCCCGTCGTGCTGATGCCGGGCGCCACGCTGAGCGGGTCGGTAACCTTCCTGCCCGGCCAGTCGGCGGTGCCGGGCGATCTCACGCAGGTGCGCATCACGGCGCCGGCGGTGGACGAGTCCGGGCTCGGTCCCAATCCGAACGTGCGTGTGGACAAGGAAGGCCGCTTCACGCTCGACGGGGTGCCGGCCGGCGCGCATTTGATTCGCCCCAACGGCGGGCTGCGCGGGTGGGCGCTCAAATCGGTCACGGTCGAGGGGCGCGAGGTCACCGACACGCCGATCGATCTCAAGAGCGGCCAGAAGCTCGCGAACGTGAGCGTGGTCTTCACCGACAAGCTGAGCGAAATCAACGGCACGGTCGCCGACCAGCAAGGGACACCGATCACCGAGTTCACCGTGCTGGCATTCCCGACCGATCCGTCGTTGTGGCGGCCGCAGTCGCGTCACATCATGACCGCACGTCCCGACCAGACGGGCAAGTTCAGGATCCGAGGACTGCCCCCGGCGGAGTATTACCTGGTTACCGTGGATCCGGCCGAGCAGGGTGAATGGTTCGAGCCCGCGTTCCTCGACCAGCATCGCGCGGCTGCGTCACGGCTCACGATTGACGAGGGCGATGTGAAGACGCAGGATTTCAAGGTGACGACGCGCTAAACAGATCACATTCAACGCAGAGACCGCGGAGACCGCAGTGAACTCTTTGATGTGGTTGCATTTTCCGTGAGCTCTGCGGTCAAACGTCGCATTTCAGGTTTACAGATCGTTCCACAGGAACTGCAGGACGCTGATCGCCGCGACCGGCACGGCGTCGGCCCGAAGCGTGCGGTCTCCGAGCGTCACCAGCCGGACGCCGCGTTCGCGCGCCCTGGTCCATTCCGGTTCCGCCCATCCGCCTTCCGGGCCCACCAGAATCACCGCGTCGGCCGGGGTCGGCTGCCCACGCAGCACGGCAAGCGATTCGGCATCGGCGATTGCGCCCGGCTCGACCAGCATCAACGGCAGCCCGAGAGCCGGCTCGCCGAGGAACGTCTCGAGGCTCAGCGGCGTGCGGATTTCCGGCAGCACGGCGCGCCGTGACTGTTTGACCGACGCGAGCGCGACGCGTCGCCAGCGGTCGAGACGCGCTCCTCGCAATAGTGCGGCAACCGTCGTCTCGGTGCGCGCGGTGACGATCGGCTGAAGGGCCGCGACGCCGAGCATCACCGCGTCGCGGACCACCTCATCCATCTTGTCGCCTTTGAGCACCGACTGCGCGAGCGTGATTGGCACGGCCGGCTCCTTTGCCGCCTCGACGCGCGACAGCAGCTGGACGCGCACGTCACGGCGCTCGAACCCCACGACGCGCGCCAGGAACTCGTGACCGCGGCCGTCGAATACGGCGACCGAATCGCCCACGCCGAGGCGCATCACCCGCGTGAGGTGCACGGACTCGTCGCGCGGCAACGTCACGGTTTCGTCGCCAGGGTCGAGAGCGGGAGCAAAAAACCGGTGCACGCATCGATTATAGTGATCGAACCGATCCGACTGCGGCATTATCACGAAGCCACGAAGGATCCGAAGAACACGAACATTGTTTTGTCTAAGAACGCTTCGTGGATCTTCGTGCTCTTCGCGCCTTCGTGATAAAACGTCCCCGAAAGCACTATACTCGGCCCGATGTTTTTCCGCGGGCAGATCATCGGCAAATACAAGATCCTTGCGACGATCGGCAGCGGAGGATTCGGCACAGTGTACCTCGCGGAAGACATCTGGATCGACAAGAAGGTCGCGCTCAAGGTGCCGCACAAGCAAGGCGTCGACTTCGGCGAGCTGCTGCGCGAGCCGCGCTTGCTCGCCACCCTGAATCACCCCAACATCGTCGCGATTCTCACGGCCGAGAAGCAGGACAACATCTTCTTCATCGTGATGGAGTTCGTGCCGGGTGAGACCCTCGAAGCGATCATCGCACGCGAGGGCGCGCTGGATCTGCCGCTCGCGCTCGATTACACGTGCCAGATCTGCAACGCCGTCGATTACGCGCACCGCCACGGCGTGCTGCACCGCGATCTGCGGCCGTCCAACATGCTGGTGGCCGAACGCGGCCTGCTCAAGGTCGCCGATTTCGGCACGTCTCGTTTCCTGGAAATCGCGGCACACGGCACAACCGTCATCGGCAGCCCACCCTACATGGCGCCCGAGCAGTTTCGAGGCCAGGCGGTCTTCGCCTCCGACCTGTACTCGCTCGGCGTGACGATGTACCAGATGCTCACCGGCGTGATGCCCTACGACAGCCCCGCCCCCGCCGACTTCGATCGTTTGATGCGCGGCGAGCTGCTGTCGGCGCCGCGACGCAAGAATCCGAAGATCCCCAAAGCGATTAACGACATCGTGCTCAAGGCCATGGCGCCGGAGATTCACGCGCGCTATCAACGCGCCAGCGAGATCGTCGACGACGTGTTGGCCGCCGGTGGCAGCGCCGGGCGCCGCGGGGCCCGCCAGGGATCGACGGCGGACGGTCCTTCAGGCGACGTCCAGGAGATGCAGGCCCGCGTCAAGGCGCGCGAGGCGCCTCAACCGCGTTTCTGCTGGCATTGCCGGAAACCGCTGCACGCGCGGTCGGACCGCTGCCCCTTCTGCGGAGAAGCGCAGTAGCGCTCACCAAATACGATAGAATCGGTGTGAGGACTACTTGATGGCTTTCCCTGGAACCGGCAAGATCTGGATGAACGGCACGCTGGTCGACTGGCGCGACGCGAAGATTCACATCGCCTCGCACGTCATCCACTACGGCAGCGCCGTGTTCGAAGGCGCGCGCTGCTATGCGACGCCGAAGGGCTCGGCCTGTTTACGGCTCGACGCCCACATGCGGCGCCTTCTGGACTCCGAGAAGATCTATCGCATGGAGTACCCGCTCGACCTCTCGGGGTGGCAGAACGCGGTACTGGAAACGATTCGGGCAAATGAGTTGAAGGCGTGTTACATCCGCCCGATCGTCTATCGGGGCTACGAGACGCTCGGCGTCAATCCGCTCCAGAATCCAGTGGACGCCGCCATCATCTTGTGGCCCTGGGGGAGCTATCTCGGTCAGGACGCGCTCGAGCAGGGCGTGGACGTCAAGATCAGCTCGTGGTCGCGGATGGCGCCCAACACGCTGCCCGCCCTTGCGAAGAGCTCCGCCAATTACGCCAACTCCGCGCTCACGAAGATGGAGGCGGTTCTGGACGGATATTCGGAAGGACTGGCGCTCGACGTGTGCGGCAACGTGAGCGAAGGGAGCGGCCAGAACGTCTTCATCGTCCGCGACGGAGCCATCCAGACGCCGCCGCTCGCCTCGTCGGTTCTTGCCGGCATCACGCGCGATTCCGTCATGACGCTGGCGCGCGACCTGGGCTTCCCCGTTGTCGAAACTGTGCTGCCCCGCGAGGCAGTCGCCATCGCCGACGAGGCTTTCTTCGTCGGGACGGCCGCCGAGGTGACGCCGATTCGATCGATCGACCGAATCCAGATCGGCAACGGCCGCCGCGGCCCGATTACCGAAGCGGTCCAGCGGGCGTTCTTCGACGTGATCAACGGCGAAGCCCCTGATACGCACGGCTGGCTCACCTACGTGTATTCGGAGGAGGCGGCCCTGAGAGAGCCCCGCAAAGCTGCAGCCGTCAAGAGCCGATAAGCGCAATAAGTGCACGTCAACGACCTTCTGAAAATCGCCGTCGAGCGTGGCGCGTCGGATCTGCACATCAAGGTCGGCAGCTATCCGATGATACGGGTCCGGGGCACGCTCGAGCCAGCCAGCGTGGAGAAGCGTCTCGACCACGAAGACGTCGTCGCCATGAGCGCCGCGGTGATGTCGACGATCCAGCGCGAGAAGTTCAAGGACGCCCAGGAAGTCGACCTCGCGTACAGCGTCGCCGGCCTCGGGCGGTTCCGCTGCAACGTGTTCCAGCAGCGCGGCACCGTCGGCTTGGTGCTGCGCGTCATCCCGATGGCGATTCGAACGATTGACGAGCTGGGCCTGCCCCCGGTTCTGAAGAAAATTGCCGGGGAGGAGCGCGGCCTCGTGCTCGTGACGGGCACGACCGGCAGCGGCAAGAGCACCACGCTCGCCGCCATGGTCGACCACATCAACTCGACGCGGTGCGCGCATGTGATGACGGTTGAGGATCCCATCGAGTTCCTCCACCGTGACAACCGGTCCATCATCAACCAGCGCGAAGTGGCGGTCGACACGCGGTCGTTCGCGTATGCGCTGCGGAGCGCGTTGCGGCAAGACCCCGACGTCATCCTGGTGGGCGAAATGCGCGATTTCGAGACAATTGAAACCGGCCTGCTCGCCGCTGAAACGGGACACCTCGTCTTCTCGACGCTGCACACGCTCGACGCGACCGAAACCATCACCCGCATCATCGCGGTGTTTCCGCCGCATCAGCAGAAGCAGGTGCGCCTCCAGCTTGCGAGCGTCCTCAAGGCGGTCGTCTCTCAGCGCCTGCTGCCGAAGGCAAACGGTGAGGGCCGCGCGCCGGCGGTCGAGGTGATGATCAGCACGGCATTCATCCGCGACTGCATCGTCGACAAGGAAAAAACGTCCCTGGTCCACGGCGCGATCGCCGCCGGGACGTCTCAGTACGGAATGCAGAGCTTCGATCAGTCGATCTTCGGCCTCTTTTCGCAAGGGCTGGTATCCTACGAAGAGGCGCTCCGCTGGGCGTCCAACGTCGACGAGTTCAAGTTGAAGGTCCAGGGGATTTCGACCACAGCCGACATGAGCCGCGACCAGATGGCCCAGGCCGTCATCGGCGGCACTCCCGAAATCACGCGATTTGGCGGATAAGACTCGCGACGCCTATCTTGCCGGGCTCAAGATGCTCGGACGGCGTGAGCTCTCCGAAGCGCAGGTCCGGCAGCGCCTCGCGCGCCGCGGCCATGAGCCCGACAGCGTCGACGCCGCGGTCGCCCGCCTCCGCCAAGAACGAGCGATCGACGACGCTCGCGTGGCGGAAGCCATCGTCCGCAGCCAGTCCTCGATCCGTGGCCGCGGGAAACTGCGCGTGCTCCGTGAGGTTGAAAGCGCCGGAATCGCCGCCGCGATCGCGCGGCGGGCCGTCGACGACGTGTTCGACGGGCTCGACCCCGACGCGCTGCTCGAGGCGTCGCTGGCCAAGCGCCTGGACGAGCGCAAGCCGATTGCCGACGATGCCGAATTCAGGCGCCTGTATCGGTATCTGATCGGCCAGGGGTTCGAAGCCGACCGCATCATCGCGGCGCTGAAGGCCCGTTCGGTAAAATAACCGTGATGACCTCAGGCGACATCCGCGCGACTTTCTTGAAGTATTTCGAGCGCCACGGCCACCGCGTCGTGCCGAGCTCGCCGCTCGTGCCGGGCGACGATCCAACGCTTCTCTTCACCAACGCGGGGATGAACCAGTTCAAGGACGTGTTCCTCGGCCGCGAGAAACGCGAGTACACGCGCGCAACGTCGTCGCAGAAGTGCATGCGCGTCAGCGGAAAGCACAACGACCTCGACAACGTGGGACCGTCGCTGCGTCATCACACGTTTTTCGAGATGCTGGGGAACTTCTCCTTCGGCGACTACTTCAAGGAAGAGGCAATCGAGCTCGCGTGGGAACTGCTAACCGGCGTCTGGAAGATGGCGCCCGATCGCCTGGTCGTCTCCATCTTCAAGGGCGAGAGCGGCATTCCGCGCGACGACGAGGCGTACGAGGCCTGGCGGAAGCACGTGCCGGTCGATCGCATCCTCGAGCTCGGAACCGGCGACAACTTCTGGCAGATGGGCGACACGGGTCCGTGCGGCCGGTGCTCGGAAATCTACCGTGTCGGCGGCGCCGGCAGCGATCCGCAAATCGAGATCTGGAACAACGTGTTCATGGAGTTCGAACGAAGCGCCGACGGCACGCTCACTCCTCTGCCGGCGCCCTCGATCGACACGGGAATGGGCCTCGAGCGCATCACCGCGGTGCTCCAGAGCAAGGATTCCAACTACGACACCGATTTGTTCACGCCGATTATTCGGCGCATCTCAGAGCTCACGGGCGTGCACTACAGCTCGCATATCGATGACATCGTCGCGGCGTCCGGCGATGTTCACATCCGAGTCGTCGCCGACCACATCCGCGCGATGACCTTTCTCATTTGTGACGGCGTCGTGCCGTCCAACGAGTGGCGTGGATACGTTCTGCGCAAGATCATGCGCCGAGCGATGAGGCACGGCAAACACCTCATGATGGCGGAGCCGTTTCTTCACAAGCTCGTCGAGGTGTTGGTTCGCGAGATGGGCGACGCGTACCCCGAACTACGCACGAATCGCGACCTGATTGAGAAGACGATTCTCGCCGAGGAAAATCGGTTCGAAGCCGTGCTCACGGAAGGCCTGCCCCGTCTCGAGGCCGAGATCGCGAGAGCTCTGGAGAGGCCCGAGCGCATCCTGGCGGGCGACGCCGCGTTCCGCCTCTACGACACGTTCGGGTTGCCCTACGATTTCATCGAAGACACGGCAGCCACACAGGAGGTGGCCGTCGATCGCGCTGGATACGAGCGCGCAATGGAAGGACAGCGCGTCAAGGCCCGGGCGAAGAGCGCCTTCAAAGGGGCCTCGCAGGACATCGCGTGGTCGTTGGAGGACGACCTCGAGCGTCTGCTCGAGCGAACCGGCGATCGCTTCGAGGGTTACGCCACGACTTGTGTGCCCGGCGTCACGATCGTGGGGCTCTTCAACGAGGACGGCACGTCGGTGGATCGACTCGAGATGGGCCACGTGGGATACGCTGCCCTCTCAAAGACACCGTTTTACCTGGAAGCCGGCGGTCAGGTGTCGGACGCCGGTCGCCTATTCGGCGCGAGCGGAAACGATGCGACCGTCGAGGGCAGCTTGCGTGTCCGTTCGAAGTGGCCGCGCTTTCACCGAGTACGTGTCACGAAGGGAAGCCTTCGGCGCGACGAGATTGTGACCGCCGAAGTCGACACCGAGATCCGCAATGCCACGCGCCGCAACCACACGGCGACCCACCTGCTCCACGCCGCGTTGCGCGCGGTCCTCGGCACGCACGTCAAGCAGGCGGGCTCGCTCGTGGCGCCCGACCGGCTGCGGTTCGACTTCGTCCACTTTCAGCCGGTGACCCGCGAGGAGCTGGATCGCATCGAGCGAATCGTCAACGAGCAGATCTACCGCAATACGCCTGTGCAGACCGAGGTCCGGTCGACCGAGGAGGCTATCGCGGCCGGCGCGATGGCGCTCTTCGGCGAAAAATACGGCGACCAGGTCCGCGTCGTCAGCGTCCCGGGCGTCAGCATGGAACTGTGCGGCGGCACGCACGTGGCCGCGACAGGCGACATCGGGTTCTTCGCAATCGTCGCCGGGAGCAGCGTCGCGGCGGGTGTCCGGCGCGTCGAAGCGGTCACCGGAGCCGGTGCGGTCCAGTGGGCGCAGCATGAGCGGGCTGCTCTGCAGCGCGTCATCGAGGCGCTGCAGGTGAACACGGATCAGGCCGTGGAGGCCATCGAACGCCTCCAGGCCGACACCAAGCGGCTGGCTCGGGAAGTGACGCAGCTCAAAACGAAAATCGCGATGGGCGCGGGTATCGCCGCCGAAGACGACGACACGGTGGAGCTCGGCGGTGTGAAGCTGGCGCGTCGCAAAGTCAGCGACTTCGGCAAAGACGCTCTCCGTGGTCTCGTCGACTCGCTCAAGGCGAAGCTCAAGAGCGGTGTGGTGGTCGTGGCCTCAGCCAACGATGGTAAAGTGCAAATCGTCGTCGCCGTCACTGCGGACTTGATCGGCCGTATCAAGGCGGGCCAGGTCGTCAAGGAGATCGCGCCAATTGTCGGCGGAAGTGGCGGCGGCCGGCCCGACTTCGCTGAAGCCGGCGGAAAGCATCCGGAAAAGATCGACGAGATGCTGAAAGCCGCCGAGAGTGTCGTCGCCAAGCTGCTCGAGGCCTGACTCTCAAATCCGTTCGCCGATGCCAGGTCTTGTTTGAGATTCTGCGACGTTAGAGCCGAGGCGCTTTGCGATTCCTGCTACGTCAGCCCGCGCTCAACCAGAAATAAACGACAAATCGTCCGGCATGCGCCTGGCTACGTTGGGACTAGAATGAGCGCATGTCCGGGAGCCACGACATGAAGCCCGCCAGCCCCCGCATGAAGCTCACCTACGACGACTACCTGCTCTTCCCCGACGATGGGAAGCGGCATGAGTTGATCGACGGGGAGCACTACGTGACGCCCACGCCGATTCTCAGACATCAGGCGATCGCCGGCAGACTCCATCTGCTGATCGCGAGCTACCTCAAAGCCCAGCCGATCGGGCGTGTGTTCTTCGCGCCGCTCGACGTGATCCTCTCCCGGTTCGACGTCGTCGAACCCGATCTGCTCTACGTCTCGCGCGATCGGTGCGGCGACCTTCTGAAGGACTGGGTGCGAGGCGCTCCGGATCTCGTCGTGGAGATTGGATCGCCGAGCACGCGACAGCGCGATGAAACGATCAAACGCACTCTGTACGAGCGCGAAGGCGTCGTCGAATACTGGATCGTCGATCCGGAGATCGATGGCGTCCGCGTGTACCGACGTAATGGGGATCGTTTCGAGCGGCCGATGGAACTCTCGCGCGCGGCAGGCGACGTGCTCACGACAACGCTCCTTCCTGGACTTGAACTGCCGCTGAGCGAAGTCTTCGAGGACTAACGCTTTCTTCACGCCGGCATAGGGCATTTTTTTCTCCGCGGCCTCTGCGGTCTCTGCGTTGAACGTGATTCGTTCACGATCTTGAAGGCGGACGCTACTTTGGTTCACTCGACGATCTCGTCGAAGCTGCGAATCACCGGGTGGCTATGCTCGCAGGCTGGCGTGGGATTGGACGGCCTCACGCAGAGCAGCGTCTGAAGTCCAGCCGCGCGCGCGGCGTCCAGCTCGCCGGTGACGTCCGAGATGAATAACAGTCGTTCGGCAGGCGCCGCAAGCGCCTCCGCGATGTGACGGTAACTGTCGGAAGACACCTTGGGACCGATGCCCGTGTCGAAGTACCCACTGAGGAATCTGGTCAAATCGCCGGCATCGGTCGTCTGAAACAGCAGCTGTTGCGCGAGGACGCTGCCCGATGAGTAGATACACACCACGAACTGCCGCGCGCGCCAGCGTTCGAGTGCCGGCGGAACGTCGGGGAACACCTGTCCGCGCAACTCGCCGCTGCGGTAGCCGCTTCGCCAGATTTCTCCCTGAAGGGCTTTGAGACCGGGCGACTTGCGGTCGCGGTCCATCAACCATCCGACGTACGCCGCCGCCGAAGCGATCTCCAAGATAAGCGAGTCATCGACCCACGCAGGAGGCGCTTGATTGCGGGAGACATCCGCGGCGTGCTCATCGCGCAGCACCGCAACCGCGTTGCGGCACGGCTCCGACGTCCACTCCCGTTCGAGATACTCCCTCGCGTGCGCGCGGGCGAACGGAAACAGCACCTCGTAGACGAATGCAATCGGAGTGGTCGTCCCTTCGATGTCCAGAACGAGGGCACGCGTTCCGGTGACAGACAGGCTAAGGCTCACGCGGGCGACCGGAGATCCTCCCGCGGAAAGTAGGACCCGCCAAAGCAGACCGGCTGGAAGTTCCGGTCGACGCCGCTTTCGGTGTAATGTGGCGTCCAACCCGACGGCTGCTCGAAGAGGCGAATCGCACGAATGCGACGGTCGGCGCACAAGTCGAACCAGTGATGCGTGCCGCGCGGCACGCGGATGAGATCGCCCGCCTCGACCTCAATCGCGAACACGGGCCCACCCGGCGGGCTGATGTGAAAAAGGCCGCGCCCCTCGACGATGAACCGCACCTCGTCTTCGTCGTGCCAGTGCTCGCTGCTGAACCTGGCGAGCATCGCATCCAGGCCAGGCGTATCGGGCCTGACGTCGATGACGTCGGCCGCCGTGTAACCGCCGCGCGTTTTGAGCTCATCGACCTTGTCCGCATAGGCTGCCAGAACCTCGTCCGCGGTCGCCGCCGACGGCACCCGACGCTCGGATTCCCAACGCTCGTAGGTAATGCCGTACGGCTCAAGAAAACTCGTGATGGATTCTGGGTCCGCCAACGTTCGCTGTTGTTCGGGGATTCTTATCAGTGCCATGGCTTCCTCCGGCGTGAGTCTCTGCGATCGTTCGCAACCGGCCCGATGCTTCGAACAGAAATTCCAGAATCTCGACATGACGCCTTGCCTGGGCAAGACCGTCGCCCCAAGTGTACAACCCGTGCTGCCGCAGCAGAAAGGCGTGCACCGTTGGAAATCGCTCGAGCGTCTCCTCCACCTGACGAGCGAGGCGCTCCATATTCTGGTCGTTTTCCAAAATCGGCAGCCACTCGGCGTGCTCGTGGGTGGTCACGCCTTCGAGGCCCTTGAGCATCTCGTAGCCGGCGATGGTCAGACCCCCCTCCCCCGCATGCACGTCAGACAGGATCGTGCCCCAGATCGAATGTGTATGCAAAACCGCCCCGGCGTGGCGGACGCGCGCCACCGTGACGTGCAGGAGCGCCTCGGCTGACGGTCTGGCCGACTGCTTGCGCCGTTGTCCCCGGGGGCCAATCACCGAGGCGTTTGGCCCGATGAGGACGACGTCGTTTACCGCGATGGCGCCCTTCGAGACTGCGCTGGCGGTGATAGCCAGGGTGAGCGGCTTTCGAGACACGAGTGTGCTGAAATTGCCACTCGTCCCGAGCGTCCATCCCCGCGCATAGAAATCACGCCCAATTTCACCGAATTGACGGGCGATTGTCGGGACTCCCGGTTGCATGAGTTGTCGCGGGTACTATACCTCCGGCGAGACGGTCAGAATCGGACACCCTGAAGAAGGGGGCGCTTTGAACCGATAACCCTTCGATGACTGTCCACGGATGTAAAATTGTGGTAAACTATTGACCTTGAACGAGATATTCACCTGGACTCGGGTTCGTCACGCCGAGGCCGACAGGCGGCAGCGTCCGGGCGACAGCCGGACAGCTTCGAGCCAGAGGCGGACCGGCTCGAAGGACAGGCGCAAAGGCCTGTGCCGCCTCGGGTTCGGCTTGTTGTGCCTCGGAATAGCCGCGCCGGCGAGCGCCCAAATCTACTCCTGGCGCGACCTCAACGGCAATCTCGTCCTGTCGAATCGACCCAAGGGTGGAGGGCCCAATTCCTATGTGGTCCCCAAAGCCGAGTCGATTCGGGCCACTCGTCCCGTTGCGGCCGATCGCGGCGTCGTTTACGACGACATCATCTCTGAGCATTCGCGCGTTCATCGCGTGCGGACCGACTTGGTTCGCGCCGTCGTGCAGGTGGAGTCGGGGTTCAATCCGTATGCGCGATCGCCCAAGGGCGCGCTTGGCCTGATGCAGTTGATGCCCTCGATCATTCAGCAGTTCGCCGTGCGAAATCCATTCAATCCGGTCGAGAACGTTAGCGCGGGCGTCGCGTACCTCCGCCAACTGTTGGATCGCTATCAAGACAACGAGACGCTGGCCCTGGCGGCCTACAACGCAGGACCGGCCGCGGTCGACCGGCACGGCCAGAACGTGCCGCCCTACCGCGAGACCCAGAATTATGTGCAGCGGATCAACCGGATGACGGTCCCGCCGAAGCCCGACCACCGGATCTATAAAACGACGGAAGTTCTAAACGGCCGTTCGGTGCCGCGATATTCGGACCATAAGCCAGCCAGCGACGGATTTGTGGTCGTCGGAGCAAGATAATTCCCTACCCTCCCCTTTCAACCGACACCAAATCCATCCGCTCGTAGGCCGGGGCGATCGCTTCAACGGCCATCAGCACCTCAATGAGCACAACCGCTCCGCAGACAGCGGCCGCTGGAATCAGCGCCGCCACGCCGATGAACCGCCGGAATGCAATCCCGACGATCGCGCCCGCCACCGCGCCGGGCAGGATCATGACAACGAGCGACACCAGCACGCCGCCAAACAGGATGAGGCGCTGCCCCATCGCGTCGAGTCCGCGCGGGCGCTGATCCCCAAGCGGCACCCATGCCGGAAACAGCACGGCGGTCACGTTATGGACGGCGTATTGCGCGGAGACGAGCGCCGGCGCCAGTAGCGCCGCGGCTGAGGAGATTGACAAGCGCCAGGCGAGCGTCACCTCGGGGAACGCGGCCGCCGAGAATATCGTGGCGCAGACGATGGCGAGCCACCCGACGAGCGTCACCACGCATACGGGCCAGAGCATCTCCCCGCGGATGACGGCGGAGGCCTTGACCGGCCATGTCTTGAGCAGCTCGAGGTGGCCGAGGTCGGCACGCAAGTCCGTTCTCACAACTTGGGGACCCAACAGCACGACGAAGGCGGCAGCGGCCAGGGCCATCATGCAGAACGCGGCCGCGCGGCCCCGCGCTTGGCTGGCAGACATCATCAGCGAGCTGATGACCGTCCCGAGGATGATGAGCGGGGCGAGATAACGAACGAGCGTCGCGCCGCTCGTCGCGCGCAGCATCTGCATCGCGTTCTTCCAGAGGAACGCGCCTTCCGGACGGCCAGACGGCCGAAGCGTCCAGCCGGTCGTCCGCGCCCGCGGCGTCGGCGTCCTCTGGGCCTCCGTCTTCGCGGCGCGGCGCTCCGCCGCTTCCGCCGTGGCATCCTGAAACGCTTCGTCGCTTCGCAACATCCACGCCGTCGTCACCCCCAGCACTGTCAGAGATCCAGCGAGCGCGGCCAGATACCCGCCTGGCCAGACGGCAAACAGCGGCCGGGCCAGCGCCGCGAACGGCCACAGCACCATCCCCGGCAGCCCGTGCATCCCCACTCCGCCAAGCCGCGTCACGCCCTCGGAAAAAGTTGTCGGCGCCCGGTGCAGAAACTCGCGACCCACGGCGTTGCCGACAATCATGAGGGCGGCCACGAGCAGCCCGATCGGCAGCCACGCAATCCGGCGCGCGCCCGCGCCCGAGGATGCCAGGCGAGCTCGTGCGAGCGTCACGCCGGCAAAATAGACCTTCGATGTGACGAGCAGGAGCCACATCGACAGCGCAAATCGCGCGCGGCTGGCGACGGAGTCCGACGGGAAGGCAATCGCCGGAACGATCGCCGCGAACAGCAACCCGAGCTGCGATCGCATCAGGCGATGAATCAACAGATCCCGCCGCAGCAGCGGCGCCGGAAACAGAAATTGGGTCTCCGCCTCCGTGAAATCGAGGAGCCCGCTCCGGACCGGCAGAAGCCATCCGAGCGTCGCCATCACCAGCAACGCCACCCCGGCGACCCCCGCGCCCGCCGTACGAAGAATAAGCAGGACCGTGTCGGGCGTCGGCGTTCGCCGGCCGCGTCGCGCAGAGCCCGCTCGTTCTCCCCACATTCGCCCGAGGAATGAGAAATACAGGTATGCGGCGCCGGCGACGGCGCCAATCAGATACCGTGGCTCGCGCAGCCGCCGGAGGCGGACGCGCAGCCGGTTTCGCGCGGTGCAGACGATGATGTACAGGCTTGGGCTCAGCACGGCGAGCGCGGCTCCGGCAAGACGGGATCCCGCCCGGTGACGCGAAGGAAGATTTGCTCGAGACTGGATCCGGCCGCGGCGAGGTCCGCGCGCGAGGCCAGCTCCGCGACCGAGCCGTCGGCGATCTTCCTGCCCCTGTCCATGATGATGACGCGCGTGCAGATTTCTTCGACCAGATGCAGCAAATGCGACGACACCATGATGGCGGCGCCCCCGCGGCCGCGGGCCAGGATGGTCTCGCGCATGCGGCGGATGCCGATTGGATCGAGGCCCGTCAGCGGCTCGTCGAACAAGAGCACGGACGCGTCGCGCACCAGCCCGCAGGCGATGACAACTTTCTGGCGCATACCGCGCGACAGCTCACCGGGGAGCGACCGCTCTCTCCCGACGAGCTCGAGCTCTTCGACGAGCGCCCGCGCCCGGCGCTCGAAGTCGGCGACGCCGTACAGCCTGGCTATCAGCCGGAGGTGTTCGTCGACCGTCAGGTACTCGAACAAGTGCGGCTCGTCCGGCATGAACGCCAGCCGGCGCTT
>QHWL01000062.1:15641-16065 GCA_003222555.1 Acidobacteriota bacterium
GAGGTTGGGCGAAGAATGCCCGCCAGCGACCGGAGCGTCGTCGTCTTACCGGCGCCGTTCGGGCCGATGAGGCCCACGATTTCTCCTGGCCCGACCTCGAACGACAGATCGTCAACGGCGACAAAATCGACGAAGACGCGCTTGAGGTGCTCGACGGAAATAGCCATGCAGGGAGGTGTGTTAGACTCAGTGGTTCCGGAGGTAATTGATTACGTGGCTCAGCACGCATCGGCGCTCAAAGCGCACCGTCAAAGTCTAAAGAACCGCGAGCGCAATCGCCAGTACCGTTCGCGCCTGCGTAGCGCGCTCAAGAGCATCCGCGCCGCCATCGACGGCAAAGACCTGGCCGCCGCCAGGTCGGCGCTGAAGGAGACGATCTCGCTCATCGACAAGATGACGAGCAAGGGGATCATCCACCGCAACG
>QHWL01000273.1:0-1768 GCA_003222555.1 Acidobacteriota bacterium
GGCGTATCCGGACCTGCACCACATCGGCGACTACAAGACCGCGATCAACACCTTCACCGAAAAGCGCTTCACCCCCGCGCAGAAGGAGATGGACCAGTCGCTCACTCGCGATTTGTACGAGCAGCTCGTGCGCGGCATCGCCGACAGCAGAAAAAAGAACGAGGCGGACGTGCGGAAGCTCCTCGACGACGGGCCGTTTCTCCCCGAAGACGCGCTGCGCGCCGGGCTCGTGGACGACGTCGCCTATGAGGATCAGGTCGATGACAAGCTGCGTGGCACGCGATCCGACGACAATACCCGCAGGATTGACGGCGACGAGTACTCGCGCGTGAGCACGACCTCGGTGGGCCTGAACAACGGCCCGCGCGTCGCCGTGATCTACGCCGCTGGAACGATCAGCGGCGGCAAAAGCGGCTACGACCCGGTGAGCGGGGGGGTGGTCGGCTCCAACACCTTGATCGATTACATCCGCCAGGCGCGGCACGACAGCTCGGTACGCGCGATCGTGTTGCGCATCGACAGCCCCGGCGGGTCGGTGACGGCCTCCGATGCGATCTGGCGCGAGCTGATGATTGCCAGAAACGAGCGCGCGGATCGTCCGCTTGTGGCGTCCATGTCCGATCTCGCCGCGTCGGGCGGCTACTACATCGCGACCCCCGCGCAGGTCATCGTCGCGCAGCCGTCGACGCTCACCGGATCGATTGGCATCTTCGGGGGTAAGTTCGTGACCGGCGGCGTCTACGAGAAGCTGGGTGGGCATATCGAGGCGACGAGCATCGGCAAGCATGCGGAGATGGAATCGCAGGCCCGTCCTTACAATCCCGAAGAGCTGCGGAAGCTCCAGGAGCAGCTCCAGGCGTTCTACGATCAGTTCGTCGAAAAAGTCGCCACCTCACGTCACAGCACGCCCGAAAAGATCGACGCGCTCGCGCAGGGCCGCGTGTGGACTGGCCGTCAGGCGAAGCAAAGCGGCCTGGTCGACGCGCTCGGCGGGCTCGACAGCGCGATCGCCGTCGCGAAAGAGCGCGCGAAGATCCCGGTCGAGAACGAAGTCGAACTGGTCGTCTACCCCCCGCGGAAGAGCTTCTTGGGAATCCTGGAGGAGCAGTTCGGCGGATCGGGGGATCAGATGGCGGTGAGCGCGTGGCTGTCGGCGAACCTGTCGCAGGGAGAGCTCGAGGGACTTCGAATGATGCGCGGCCCGTTCGCGATGTTCCGTCGCGGCGAACCGCTGGCGTTGATGCCCTTTACATTCTTACGCTGAGTCAAAATGCAACCACGAAGACACGAAAACGCTAAAAAGAAAAGGTTTTCTTCGTGCCTTCGTGATTTCGTGGTTGCATTTAGCTGACGGCTTTCTGCAGCGCCTCCCGGTTGACCTCGATCCTCATCTTCTCCTTCGCCTTCCCCATATAGGCGCTGAAGAACCGGTTGCGGCGGTCGCCGAGCACCTCCTCGCGGAACTTGTCTTTGGCCGCCGCCAGTTCTGAAGGCGTTACTTCCTTTTTCTCGAGCACCTTGATGATAGCCGTGCCGGCATCGATCGCAATCGGATCGCTGACGGCACCCACCGCAAGCTTGAACGCGATCTCTTCCACGGCGGGCGCGACCCCGAGATCGGGAATCGGCGAGTCGCGCGCGAGCAATTCGGTCGTCTTCGCCTCGACGCCGGCGGCCTTCGCCGCCTTCTCGAAGTCGGGCGCGCCCCTGAGTTTTGCGGCGATCTCCGCCGCTTTCTGCCTACTCATCTCGCGCGCCTTCTGTTTGA
>QHWL01000273.1:1848-11493 GCA_003222555.1 Acidobacteriota bacterium
GAACCCCCGCGAGGTGCGGACCGTCCCTGAGACTTCGCCTTGTTTCATGTTGAAGGCGCGAGTCGACGCCTCCGGGGACGGCCCCAGGCCGAGGATCGGCTCGTCGCGCGCGAAGAAGCCCGACTCCTGCACCGCGAGGCCCTGAGCCTTGGCGACCTTGTCCAGATCGGCAGGCTTGCGGACTTGCTGTTCGAGGGTTTGCGCGAGATCGGCCGCCTGGGCCTGCGCGCGCTCGTACGCGAGCTGGTCAGTGAGCTGCTGCCTGACGTCGGCGAGCGTGCGCGTGGTCGCCGGCTTTTTGTCGACCAGCTTGATGATGTGGTAGCCGTACTGCGTCTTGACGAGATCGCTCGTCTGGCCCGGCTGCATCGCGAATGCGGCCTGATCGAATTCGGGCACCATGCGGCCCCGGCCGAAGTAGTCGAGGTCGCCGCCGTTTTTCGCGCTCGCCTCGTCTTCGGAATATTTCTTCGCAAGCTCCGAGAAATCGGCGCCGGCTTTCGACTGTTTCAGTACGTCTTCCGCCTTCGCCTTGACCGCAGCGTCGTCTTTGCCCTCGGTCTTCAGCAGAATGTGGCTCGCCCGCACCTGTTCGGCCGTCGTGTACTGTTCGATGCCGTCGTTATAAGCACGCTCGACGTCGGCGGGCGGTACGACAGTCTTCGTTCGCAGCGCGTCGATGTCGATCAGCAGATATCGGATTTTCCGCTTCTCCGGCATCTTGAAATCGGGCTTGTGCGCGTCGAAGTAGCTTGCGACCTCCGCGTCGGTGGCGTTCGCCCGCGTCCGGAAGCTGTCGGTCGTGAGGCTGACGACGGCGAGCTTCACCTTGTCGTTGCGCCTGCGGTATTCCTGATCGATCTCGTTGTCTGGAATCGACAGCCAGCCACCGAGTAGCGTCCGCAGCTTCTCGACCGTGAGGCTGCGGCGGATGCCGTCCTCGAACTCCGCGGGGATCATCGGCGGACGCTGCATTCGCAGCAACTGCTGATAACGCTGATCGCCGATGAACTGGCCGTTTTCCTGAAACGCGGGCGTCGCGAAGATCCGCTGGCGCACCTCTTCGTCGCTCACCTCCACGCCGAGGCGAGCGCCTTCCGCGAGCGCCGCCTGCTCGTCCACCATCTGCTGGAGAATCTGCTGCTCGATCCCGAGCTGCTTGAGCAGCTGCTCGCTCATGTTGCCGCCGTACGCCGAGCGGTAGGCCTGCAGCTGAGCTTGGTAGGTGCGGCGGAATTCGCCGCCCGTGATCTCGTGGCCTTCGACTTTGGCGATCGTGTCGCCCGACGCCGCGTCGGCGCCGCTGCCGCGGAGGAAATCGGGGATATAAAAAATGACAAACGCCAGGCAGACCAGGGCCAGGCTCCATTTGAGCCAGTTCTTGTGCCGGCGCATACGGTCGAGCATCGTCATGGGTGCACCTAATATGAACACACCATGGTATGCCATGAACTTACGGCGTGGCAAGCAGTTACGGCTCCCGTGTGATATATTTGCAATGAAGAGAAGAACTTAGTCCGGATGCCGCCGGCCAAGTGTGCCCATAATTCCCGGTATGCGGAGAAGCGTGACCGATCGGGCGCGGACCCCTGTCGCGCTGTATCCGGCGGTCGGCTCTGCTGGCAAGCGCGGATCGAAGCTGGGGCGCGCGAGCGAGATTTCCCTTACGACGCCGGGCCTCGACATGGCGGCGCGGCTGCGCGTCTTTCAACGCGTGCTCAGAAGCCGCGTTGAACGTCGCGGCGCGCTGCTCGACATCCTGCGCGCGGTCAACACCACGCTCGAACCGCCCAGGATCGCCGAATTCGTCGTCGAGCGCGCCGCGATGTGGGTGCCTGCGCCGTGCTGGGCCGTCGTCTCGTCGGACCTGTCGGGACAACTGTCCGTGCTCGCCGATCGCGGTCTGATGCCGGACATGGGGCCCGCCGTCAACATTGTCGCGAACTGGGTGATGCACCGGGGCGAGGAATTCGTCACCGATGATCTGCGTTGCGATGCCCGCATCAAGAATGAGTTCGTGGGGGCGGTCATCGCGTTCCCGCTCAGTTGCCGCGGCCGCCACGTGGGCGCCGTCATCGGCCTCGATCGCGCGCCGTCGGCCACGGTGCCACGGATGGCGCCGAGCATGCTCCGCGCGGTGCGCGTGCTGCTCGAGCCGGCGTCGGTGGCGCTCGACAACGCCCTGCTGTTGAAGCGCGCCGAAGCGCTGTCGGTCACTGACGACCTGACCAAGCTCTACAACTCGCGGTACCTGAATTTGGTGCTGCGGCGCGAGACCAAACGCGCGTCCCGTAACGGCCGGCCGCTGTCGCTCCTGTTCATCGATCTGGATGGCTTCAAGGGTGTCAACGACGCGCACGGCCATTTGTTCGGCAGCCGCGCCCTCATGGAGGCGGCAGCGGTCATTCGCGGGAGCGCGCGCGAAACCGACGTCGTGGCACGCTTTGGCGGCGACGAGTTCTCGGTCGTGCTGCCCGACACCGGCGGAGAGGGAGCGTTCGCGGTCGGCGAGCGCATCCGCGAACGTATTGCTGAGCACAAGTTCCTGGCCGCAGACGGCCTCGACATCCACCTCACCGCATCGGTCGGCGTCGCCACGCTGCCCGACGTGGCGGCGTCGGCCGAAGAGCTGGTGCAAGCTGCGGACAAGGCGATGTACCAGGTCAAAGATTCCGGGAAGAACGGTATTCAGGCCGCCGCCCCTCCTGCCGATAACTAGGCATTAGTCGTTATCATTGGTTCGTGAGCCGGGCTCAGTCGCTGGTCAACACTCAACACTGCACAGATTTGCCACCACGAGTCTTGCCCGCGTGACTGACCACCGCCGACTCACGACCACCGCCTAAAGGAGCTCACGTTTGAGCCTTCGTTCGATGCTGTCGTTGTTCTCGAGTGACTTGGCGATCGACCTGGGTACCGCCAACACCTGCGTTTACGCGCGCGGGAAGGGCATCGTCGTCAACGAGCCCTCGATTGTGGCCATCAACAAGGTGACCGGACGCGTCGAAGCCGTTGGCAAGGACGCCAAGGACATGCTCGGACGGACGCCCGGTAACATTGTCGCCATCAAGCCGATGAAGGACGGCGTCATCGCCGATTTCGAGGTCACCGAGAAGATGCTGACCTACTTCATCAAGAAGGCACACAACCGCAACGTCTGGGTCCGGCCGCGGATCGTCATCGGCGTGCCGTCGGAAATCACGCAGGTCGAGAAGCGCGCCGTGAAGGACAGCGCCTACCGCGCGAAGGCCAGCGAGGTGCACCTGGTCGAGGAGGCGATGGCGGCCGCGATCGGCGCCGGCATGCCGATCACCGAGCCGTCGGGCAACATGATCGTCGACATCGGCGGCGGCACGACCGATATCGCGGTCATCTCGCTCGCCGGCATCGTGTACAGCAAGGCGGTGCGCGTCGCGGGCAACGAGATGGACGAGGCGATCATCCAGTACATCAAGAAGGCGTACAACTTGTTGATCGGCGAACGGACCGCCGAGGCGATCAAGATTGAGATCGGGTCGGCGTTCCCGCTCGAAGAGCGCGTGACGATGGAGATCAAGGGGCGGCATCTCATCGAAGGCGTCCCCAAGACCATCACGATCAGCGACGAGGAAATCCGCGAGGCGCTGGCCGAAACCGTCAACGTGATTGTCGACGCCGTGCGCGTCGCGCTCGAGCGCACGCCGCCCGAGCTGTCGGCCGACATCGTCGACCGCGGCATCGTGCTGACCGGCGGCGGCTCGATGTTGAAGAACCTCGACAAGCGGCTGCGGGAAGAGACGGGATTGCCGCTCGCGATGGCCGAGGATCCGCTGTCGTCGGTCGTGCTCGGCGCCGGCAAGATGCTGTCGGACTTCAATCTGTTGAGAAAAATTTCGATCGACTAGCATGCGCGACACGCCGATTGACCACAAAGGACACGATGGACACCAAGGGCCGGCCCGATTGTTCCTTTGTGTCCCTGGTGTCCTTTGTGGTGATTCAACGGTGGGCTAAGCGTGGCTCTTCTCGATATCAGGCAACGGTCGGGGTACTTGTTCTTGGCGGTGACGCTTGGACACATCATCCTCATTTCCGCTCAGGTCAACTCGCGCTCGGGCGTCCCGGTGCTCGAGCAGGTCACCTTCGGAATCTTCGCTGAAGTACAGCGCGGCACGTGGTCTGGCGTGTCGGTGTTTCGCCGCGCGTGGAACGGCTACATCGGCCTTCGCCAGGCCAAGACGGAGAACGATGAGCTGAAGCGCCAGCTGGCGTCGGCCCAGATCCAGCTCCAGGAGCAGCGAGCGCTCGCCGATCGCAGCAGAGGGCTCGAGCGGCTGCTCGAGCTGCGCGACCGTTCCAAGTTGAGCATGGCGGGCGCCGAGATTATCGGGGCCAGCGCCACGCCCGACTTCCGGACGCTGACGATCGACAAGGGGACGCGCGACGGCCTGCGGCCCGACATGGCCGTGATTGCCCCGGCCGGCGTGGTCGGCCGCGTCGTCGTCCCGAGCGCACGCGCCGCCAAGGTGCAGCTGCTCATCGACCGCTACGCGGCGGCCGGCGCGATTATCGAGCGCTCGCGCGCGCAGGGGGTGGTGATTGGCGCCGGCGACGACCGGCTGCGGATGGAGTACGTGTCGGAAGTCGCCGATATTGCGGTCGGTGACGCCGTCGTGACGTCGGGCATCGACGGCATTTTCCCGAAGGGCTTCGTCATCGGGCGCGTCGAGGCGGTCGAGAAGAGCGGCGGCGCGTACAAGCGCATCACCGTGCAACCGGCGGTCGATTTCTCGAGCCTCGAGGCGGTCCTCGTCGTCCTGGGCCCAACCCCGGCGCAGGACGTGAACGGGCGGGGCACGCAGTGAAGGCGGCCTGGGTCGTCCTTGCGGTTGCGCTGGCCCTGGTGCTGCAAACGCAAACGACGCTGAACCGCTTCGTGGTCCGGGGCGCGGTCGTCGTAGATTTGGTGCTGGTTGTAGTGGTGTACGTGGCGCTGAGCGCGGGGCCGGTGACCGGCCTGCTGTCGGGGACAGCGGCCGGGCTGGTTCAGGACGCGCTGTCGAGCGGGGTCGTGGGCATCGGCGGCCTGGCGAAGACGACTGTCGGGTTTCTGGCGGGTATCGTCGGGAGTCAATTCATCGTCACTCAGCCGCTGTCGCGTTTTGTCGTTTTTTTCGGCGCGACGGTTCTGGAGCGGGTAATGTTTATCGGGTTGTACACACTCCTCGATTTGCGGCCGTTCGGCACGTCATATGCCTCAATCGCTGGTCAGGCTGTCGGAAACGCGGTGGTCGGCATCGTGGCCTTTCAGCTGGTCGAGCTCCTGCCTGGAGCCCTGGAACGCCGCCGGGCCCGCATGCAACGGATAAGAAGGTAGTCACGTGGCCCTTCACGAAGATCGTCGCAAGATCAGCATCCGCCTGACCTTTCTTCAGTCTGGGATCACTCTCGCTTTCGCGCTGCTCGCCGTCGGGTTCTGGGTGGTGCAGGTCGTGCAGCACGCGAAATATGAGGAGATGGCCGAGAACAACCACCAGCGGACGCTGGCGCTGCGCGCGCCGCGAGGCCTCGTCTTCGATCGCCGTGGAGCGGTGCTCGTCGAGAACCGTCATTCCTACAGCATCTCGATCGTGCGTGAGCACACCAAGGATCTGAACAGGACGATCCGTCTGCTGGCCGGCGTGGTCGGCGTCGACGAGGCACGCGTCCGCGAGATCGTCGACCGCCACCGGCGCGAGCCTACGTTTCGGCCGATCACGATCTTGCAGGATGCGACCCTGGCCCAGGTCGCGGCGGTGACCGCCCGCCGGCTGGACTTCGAGCTGCCCGACATCGTCGTCGAACAGGTGCCGACGCGGCAATACCCGGAGACGATGGCCGCGCATCTGTTCGGGTACGTCGGCGAAGTCAACGACGCTCAAGTCTCTGAAGACGACGCGCTGAAGAGCGGCGATATCGTCGGGCAGTCGGGGATCGAAAAGGTTTACAACGCGATGCTCATGGGGCATGACGGCGCCAAGCGTGTCGTCGTGAACAGCGTCGGTCGCGAGATTCGGACGCTGGATGAAGACGAGCCAACCGAAGGGAAGCGGCTGCAGCTCACCGTGGACTACGACGTTCCAGAAAGCCATCGAAGACGGGTTCGATTCGATCGGATTCAATGGCGCCGCTGTCGTCCTCGATCCTAGCGACGGAGCGGTCCTCGGGTTCACCAGCCGGCCCGCGTACGATCCGAACGCCTTCGCCGCCGGCATCGATCGTGCGGCGTGGGCGTCGCTCACGAGCGACGAAGAGACTCCGTTGAACGACCGCGCCATCCAGGGACGCTACTCGCCTGGATCGACGTTCAAGATGGCGGTCGCGCTCGCCGGCCTCGAAGAGGGAATCATCACCCCCGACTTCCACGTGCACTGCGTTGGACACGCTAACTTTTACGGCCGCGACTTCAAGTGCTGGAGGCTCAGCCGGGGGGGGCACGGCTCGCTCGACCTGCGCCATGCGATCGAGCAGTCGTGCGACGTGTACTTCTACACGGTCGCCAACATGGTCGGCGTGGACAAGATCAACAAGTGGGCGACCGCGCTCGGCCTCGGCGTGAAGAGCGGCATCGACTTACCCAATGAGGTACAGGGGCTCGTGCCCTCTACGGCGTGGAAGCGCGAAAAGATGCACGCGCCGGCGAGACCATCTCTGTAGGAATCGGCCAGGGCCAGGTGTCAGTGACGCCGGTGTCGATGGCCGTCTACATGGCGACGCTCGCCAACGGCGGCACACGCGTCACGCCGCATCTGCTCAAGGCCGTCGACGATGGCGGCGGATGGAAGCCGGTGCCGACGCCGCCGCCACAATCGAAGGCGGATATCGATCCCGAGAAGCTGCAGGCGATCCGCGACGGACTCTGGATGGTGGTGAACCAGAACGGCACGGGTCACAACGCGCAGATCAAAGGACCCGACGGCAAACCGATCCACGACGTCTCGGGCAAAACCGGAACTGCGCAGGTTATTTCGAATCAGGGCAGGGCCGCGGCCGGCAAGACGGCCAAGAATCTCAAGGACAATGGGTGGTTCGTATTCTTCGCCCCGCGCGACAACCCGCAGATTGCGGGTGTCGTGTTCCTCGAGCACGGGATCCACGGCGGAAATGCGGCGATGGTCGCGCACCACATCCTCGACACCTTCTTCGCCAAGCTGGACGGTCGCCCCCTGCCGCCGAAGCCCATGCTCAAAGCGAACCTGTCGGAAGCGCAGTGAGGCGCGGGGTGAGTGACTGCACAGGTGGCGCCACGGCGGGCAACGGAACGCCACTGAAAGCGGGTGGTCGCGACAAGCACAGCCGAGCGGCGTAAGCCGCGAAGGCACACGAGACGGGGTGGGGCCGCGCAGCATTCACCTGAGGCCGAGCGCGGGCGAGGTCGAGGAGCAGCGCAGGTAGAGCAGGCGTGCGGGGACGTGGCCGCGCAGCATTCACCCGAGGCCGAGCGCGGGCGAGGTCGAGGAGCAGCGAAGTCAAAGCGGGCGTGGGGACGTGGCCCCGCACCATTCACCCGAGGCCGAGCGCGAAAGCGCGAGGCTGAGGACCAGCGAAGCAGGGCGAGCGCGTGGGGGTGGGGCCCCACGCGAAGTAAGTAATGTTCGAGCGAAGACTCTACTACCACATCGACTGGGCGATGCTCGGCGCCATTCTCGCGCTTTGCGCGCTGGGTGTGGCGACAATCTACAGCGCGACGTTCGATCCGACCCGCGGTGCGTCACACAGGTACATCACGCAGGTCTACGCGATTGCGTTAGGGCTCGTGGCGATGATGTTCATGTTGACGCTCGACTACCGGACCTTCACCGACAAGTCCCACCTCATCTACATCGGCATGATCCTGGTGCTCGTCTATGTGCTGTTTTCCGGCAAAGAGATGAAGGGCGCGCGCCGCTGGATAATGCTCAAGGGATCCACCCTCCAGCTGCAGCCGTCGGAATTCGCAAAGATCAGCGTGGCGCTGGTCCTGGCCAAATTTTTCGGCGAGAATCGAGGCGAGCCGCAGCCGCCCGATTTGCTGATCGGCGGCGGCCTTGCGCTCATTCCGCTCGCACTCATCGCCAAGCAGCCCGACCTCGGCACCGCCGTAACGCTGCTGCCCGTCTTTTTCGCGATTGCGTACCTCGCCGGCATGCGCATGCGCATTCTCGGCGTTCTGTTGCTGGCGATCCTCCTCGCGGCGCCTGTCGCGTGGAAGTTCGCGCTCAAGGACTATCAGAAATCCCGCATCTCCACGTTTCTCGATCCGTCGCAGGATGCGAAGGGCGCCGGGTACCAGCAGATCCAGGCGCGCATCACGGTCGGGTCGGGCGGGCTCTCAGGCAAGGGGTTCAAGCAGGGCACGCAGGGCCAGCTGCGGTTCCTGCCCGAGGTCGACAACGATTTCATCTTCTCGGTGCTGGCCGAGGAGCACGGGTTTGCCGGCGTCCTCGCGGCGCTCGGTTTGTATCTCTTCGTGATTCTGCGCGCGCTCGAGGCGGCCCGTCTGGCCCAGGACCGGCTCGGCTCGTACCTCGTGCTCGGCGTGCTCGCCAGCTTCGCCTTTCAGGTGATCTACAACATCACCATGTCGGCGGGGCTGGCCCCCGTCAAAGGGCTCCCTCTGCCGCTCATGAGCTACGGAGGCTCGTCGATGATCGCCACCCTCGCCGGGTTCGGGCTGATCCTCAACGTGCGCATGCGCAGATTCACCAATTGAGGCCGTTCCGATGATTGCTGTCCCGACACACGCGCGACACGTGCTCCACCACGCGCAGGCGAGCGGCAACGATCTCGGCGGCGGCTGGAGCATTGCGCATGACCAAGGAGATGATCATCTCCTCGAATGGCCACGAAACCATCGTCGCCATTCTCGAAGACGACCTCGCCGCGGAAATCTTCGTCGAACGCGAACGGCAGCGCGGCGTCGTCGGCAACGTCTACAAAGGCCGCGTGTCCAAAGTGCTGCCGGGCATGCAGTCCTCCTTCATCGACATCGGGCTCGAGCGCGACGGCTTCCTGTACGTCACTGACGTCATCGACACGCTCGAAGAATTCGAGAAGCTCGAATCGGCCGAGGACGACGACGAGCCCAAGGGCCGCGATCGCGATCGCGACAAGCCCCAGCTCAAGATCGAGGAGCTGCTCCGCGAGGGCCAGGAAATCCTGGTCCAGGTCGTCAAGGAGCCGCTCGGCACCAAGGGCGCCCGCCTCACCTCCCACGTGACGATGCCGGGACGGTTTCTCGTGTTCATGCCGACGGTGGATCACGTCGGCGTGTCGCGCAAAATCGAATCGCGCGAGGAGCGCGCGCGCCTCAGGGGGATCGTCCGCGAGTTCCGTGACGCGCACGGCTTCACGGGCGGCGTCATCATCCGGACCGCCGCCGCGGGCCGTCCCAAAGAAGACATCGTCAGCGACCTCGAGGCGTTCCACATCATCTGGACCGAGATTCGCCACAAAATGGAGTCGTCTCGCGCGCCGGCCTCGGTTTACCGCGAGCAGAGCCTCGTCGGCAAGCTGCTGCGCGACCTCCTCACCGACGAGTTCCAGGCCATCCGCATCGACAATGCGCAGGAGCACCAGCGGGTGCTCGAGCTGGTCGAGCGAATTCTGCCCAACCTGGCGCCGAGGGTGAAGCTCTACTCCAAGCCG
>QHWL01000274.1:0-7339 GCA_003222555.1 Acidobacteriota bacterium
TCAAATCCTGTTATGATCCCGGCGATGCGGTCCTGGTGCCGCGTCACGAAACGCTCCATCGCTTGTCCTCCCGGTCGATGCGTTGTGGTAAACACATCATGCCGGAAACTGGCGTGGAGCGTTTCACGTACTCAGGAGTGGCGCTATACCCGCCATTTCGCGCGACGGAGCCGCAACCACCGCGCGGGGCCCACGCCGTCGCGGTTTCTACCACGGGTCTTCGACATCGCGACGATTTGGTTGCGGCTCCGCCGCGCTGGGTTCTTCGTGGCGCTTCGTGCCTTCGTGAGAAAGGTGATTCGCCGCCGGGCCGCTACTTTCCGAACCACTCGAACGCCTCGCGAGCGATCGGCAACGGAACGGTGTGAGGACCGTCGAACTCGCGAAATGTCACGTCGTACCCCAGGCGGGTGAGCTGCGGGACAATTCTTCGCCTCGTGGTGGCAATCGACAGAACCGCGTCTTGCCGCCCGTGCGAAATGAAGATGCGCGGTTTCCCGCGCGGTTCGGCCCGCACGATGCCTCCTGGCGAAAACGCCATCACATGGGTGAACAGATCGCCGTTGGCCGTGCCCAGCGAGAGAGCGTACGATGCGCCATCAGAGAATCCGCCGAGCGCGAGCCGCGAGGGATCGATGGCGCAGCGCGCAAAGGTGTAACGAAGCGCGGCGTCGATGTACGCGACGTCTGCGCCAAACCCACCCATGACGGCGTCCCACGTCCGGCTGCGGGAATCGGGCGCGACGATGACGACGCCGAAATCGTCGGCCAGGGAGAACGTGTAGTCCATGGCCTGACCCGTCCGGCCGGCGCCGTGCAGCATGACGGCCAGCGGCGCGTTCGTCTTTGACGTGTGTCCTCGAGGAATGTAGAGCAGACCGTCGCGTTCGGGGCTCAGTCCGAGCTTATGCAGACCCGGGGTGACGTTCGTCGAGGGCCGCCTTGGCCGGGCTTGCACGACTGTCTCGTCGTCATCGGCGGGCACCTGTGAGATCGGGCTCAGGCGCGCCAATGTTCCCGTCGTGCCCGCGAGCGCGAGGAAGCCGCGGCGCGTCATCAGCCGAGCGGAGACGTCTTCTTTGCCGTTGGACGATTCCATGCGTGAGGCTCGAAGTCCCGCCCGTACAGCCGTCCCCCAAGCGAAAAGGTGCGGCACTCGATGATACAGCAGCAACGGTTCGGCGGCTGCCGGAGGAGCGGCGGCGTAAAATCTCCGTAAAAAGTCTCGTCCCTTCTCTCACCTGCGCAGCCGAACACGTGCGCGACTCCTTGACGGCGGCTGCCACTCATCCGTGTTCGCCGCCGGACTCGGTCGTCCATCTCGCGGTGAGGAAGAGGAGCGACATGGCCGCGTAGCCGATCGCGAAAGGCCACGCGGGCGAGAGCTTCAGGACGGTGTCGTCCAACGTCCACTGGTAGGAGTGCATCAGACCTGTCGCGGAGAGAAGCGCCGAAACGGCGCACCAGGCTGAGGCGACGAACCACTTGCGCTCGATGACGCCGACCACGGCCGCCGCGAGCAGCATCGAGGTAAAAAGGAAGCCCTGCTCCAGCGAGAGGGCGCCGTGGATCCACGTGTCGGTTTTCAGGAACTCGCCAATGAGCGAGGCGCTGAACGGGCCGGCCGGCCCCCCAAGCCCGGCGGCGCGAAGACCGTTCTTCGCCATCAGCGCTCCCCACGCGCCGAGTCCGGGCAGCAGGCCCACGACGACGGCGGGCGCGTGCTCGCGCGGCGTGGCCTGGAACGCCTGCGCGATGATGACAATCCCGATCCAGAGGACAATCGCCATGCCCGCGTCGATCGGGATCGCCCACGCGATCCACGCGAGCGTTCCAGTGACGCAGATGATCGTGACGAAAGCGCCGTTGAGGACCGAGTAGCCCGCGCGCGCGCCGAGCGCCTTCCATCCGGGATGTCCGATGTAAATCGTGGTCGGAAAAGCCGATCCGAAAAGCGCCGCGGCCAGGCTGCCGAGGCCGTTGATCGCGAGCGAGGATCTCGTCTCATAGGAATCGCCCGCCGCCTCCGCCGACTCGATGTTCTGGAGCGAGCCGAGGACGTTGAACAGTCCCATCGCGATGATGACCGAGAGGTAGGGCACGAGATGTCCGCCGCCGATTGCCGCGACGAGATCGCCGACAACGGGGACTGGAAAATGGAAAGCCGGGGCGGTCGGGTGCGCGCCGACCGGCGCGATCCCGATCGCCCACGCGAGCAGCGTTCCCAGTCCCACGGCGACCATCCCCCCGGGAATCCTCCCCTTGAACCGCACGCGTCCGAAGTAGGTGAGCGTCACGATCCCGAGCGTGGTCAGGCCAGGTCCGGAAGAGAAAGCCGAGCGAGATGAACCCCAGCGCGATTCCTGCCAGCGTCGAGAGGAGAGCCGCCCGCGGAGTGACCCTGCGGACGCTTTCGGCGACGAAGGCGGCGCCGAGTTCGATAATGCCGGAGCACAGCGTCGCGAGCAGTCCCGCCTGCCACGCGATACGCGCGGGATCGGGGGCGCCAATCTTCACGGCGAGCGCTTTCGCCGGCAGCATCACCAGGAACACGTGGGCGAAGAGCGAGACGGTGTTGATGCCGTAGGGGAGGGCACAGACGTCGGTGCGTTCCGTGCGTTCGGCGAGCTTCCTCGCTTGGTAGGCATAGCACAGGTTGCCGACGAGGATTGACACTGCGGCTCCCGGCAGCACGCGGCCGTAGACGAGCTCGGGCGGGAATCCGAGGGCGAACCGACACAAGGCGTCGATGAGGAGAAGTTGGACGAGGTTGTCGAGCGCGAGCCCGAAGAAGCCGTCGACGTCGCCGCGGACCATCCAACGCATCCGGGGAGGATAGTTCAAGTCCCCGGAATCTCGGCATCCGAGGCTGGTTGGCCATGTCTTCAGTCGCGGTGTCAGCAGATTGCGTTTTCACCAATTCTTCGTTGTTTCCTTATAACTTCAATATCGTGCGTCTGCTAGCGTGGATGCATGCGTGTGCCGCTGCTCATGGTCGGCAGTGGCGAATCGTACGACGGCCCCCAATGAGCCTGACGTTTCCCTTATGCATGCCCACTGCGGCGTCTGGATCATTTTCAAGGCACGCTTGCGTCGCTCGGCCGCCTTACCATGATGATGTTGTCTCGCCTTACCACCGCTCTGCTCGTGGCCATCGTTCTCGCTTGGGGCTCGCCTGCTGCGCGCGCACAATCGGCGACAGCCGTCAACGGCGCGCTTGAAGGAACTATTTCGACACAGGGCGGAACGGTCCTTCTTCCCGGCGTGCTCGTGCTCATTCGCAATGGCGGAGGCGAGCAACTGGCCGAACAGGTTTCCGACGGGGACGGACATATAAAGATTGGCGATCTCCCCGCGGGGGCTTACCGGATCAACGCCTCGCTCGATGGGTTCGAATCGATCGAGCGCCCGGTCACGATCGTGCCGGGCAGCGTCGTCACCATCTCCATCGATATGCCGATCGCGTCGGTGTCCGAGCGGGTTGACGTCGTCGCATCACCGGACATTGCGACGTCGGGTCCACTCGCCGCCGCAGAGACCGTGTCGAACGTCCAGGCACAGTGGCTGGCGCCGGGCGGAAGCGTGCAGTCCGCCCTCCGACTGCTCGCCACTGTCATCGCCACGCCCGCTGGCGAGAGCATCAACGGCGGGCGCCCCGACCAGGCGGGTTTTCAGATCGGGGCTGCCTCGCTCGTCGATCCGGCGACCAACCTCCCGCACATCTGGCTGCCGGCCGACGGCGTCGATTCCGTGGCCGTCCTGTCGAACCCGTACGAGCCGGAGTTCGGCCGTTTTTCTTCCGGCCTGGTCGTCGTGCAGACACGACGCGCCGGAGACCGGTGGAAGTTCGCGGTCAACAACACCATTCCTGCTTTCCGGACGAAGCGCTACACGGTGGCGGACATCGTGGGCATCGGATCGCTGAAGCCGAGCCTGGAACTGGGCGGGCCGATCGTCAAGGGCCGGCTCTTTCTCGAGCAGACCGCGCAGTACCACTGGGACTCGACCGACGTCCCCAGCCGGCCTGAAAACGAGCTGAAGACGACGCAGTCGTACGGATCGCTGACGCGCCTGGACGCCAACCTCTCGGCCCGCCACATGCTGGCCGTGACGGGCGGTTTCGAGCAGAGCGACGCCAGCAGGGCAACGCTCGGCACGTTCACACCGCCTGACGCTTCGGCGAATATTTCAGACCACAACGGCTACGTGATGGCGACTGAGCGGACGCTGCTCAGTGGCGCCACGTTCGTCGAGTCGACGCTGCAGGTGCATCAGTTCAGCACGGGCGTCCACGGCCAGGGGACGGCTCCGGTGGAGCTCCGGCCCGAAACGACGATCGGCAACTTCTTCAACGGCCAACATCGCGAGACGTCGACACTGCAATGGGTGGAGACGGCGTCGAAGTCCGCCCAATGGCCGGGCGGCCTGCATCTGCTCAAGTTCGGCGCGGACGTGATGGCGAGCCGCTACCACGGCACCAGCGTCAGCGCACCCGTTCTCGTGGAGCGGTCAAACGGCAGTCTGGCGCGCCGGCTCGACTACGGCGGCCCCACGGCCCAAGCCGTGCACAGTATCGACGTGGCGCTGTTCGCGCAGGATCGCATCCAGCCGTCGAAGCGCTGGTATGTCGAATACGGCGGCCGCCTGGACCGCGACGGCATTGTCGGGCAGATGAACTCGTCGCCGCGCGTCGGCGCGGCGCTCTTGCTGAATGGCGCTGCGACTGCCGTCGTGCGCGGCGGCTACGGCCTGTTCTACGGGCGCACGCCATCGGTTGCCGGAGCATTCGCGGCGTTTGAAACGGCGACCGATTCGCGTGTCGAGGCCGATGGCGCCACGCTCATCGGTCGGCCCACACTCGTCTCGCACATCGTCGGCGACCTTCGGGCGGCGCGCAGCTCGACCTGGGACCTGGCGTACGAGCACCAGCTCAGCCCGCGGTGGGCGTTCCACATCAGCATGCTCGATCGGCACGGCGACCACGAGCTGACTCTGAGCCCGGTTCGCGACGGGGGCGCTCAACAGGTGTTGCTGAGCAGCGACGGGCGATCGCATTACCTGCAGGAGGAAGTGGGTGTGCACTTCACGCGTGGCACGCGCATGGATGTCGCCGCGTCATACATACACTCGTTGGCGCGTGAGAACCTGAATGCGTTCGTCAACTTCTACGGCTCCGTCCTGGCGCCCATCGTGGGATCGGACCAGTACGCGCCCGCGGCGGCCGACGCGCCCCATCGCCTGTTCGTGCGCGGCCAGGCGATGCCGAGCAGGCGATGGATGTTCGTAGGAACGTTCGACGTGCGCAGCGGCCTGCCGTACTCGGTGGTGAACGACGAGCTCGAGTTCGTCGGGCAGCGCAACGAACAGCGGTTCCCCACCTACGTTCGCGCCGAGCTGGGGCTGGATCGCCGCATCAGCCTCGCGCACGCCCACCCGTGGCTCGGCGTCCGCGCGGCCAACGCGCTCAACGCGTTTCTGCCGACCGACGTTCAGGCGAATCTAGGATCGCCTGCGTTCGGTACCTTCTACAACTCCGAGTACCGCCAGATCCGCTTTCACATCCGCTTCGAACGCTGAATTGATTGTGAACAAATCACGTTCAAACGCAGAGACCGCGGAGGACGCAGAGAAGAAATGCCTAGAAAAGCGTCATTCACCGACGAACTGCCGCGCAAAGGCGATGAAGCGGTTCACATCGGCCAGATTACTGACCAGTCCCAGCGACACCCGCACCGCGCCGCTGCTCTTGCCGTCGATGCACAGTCGGAAATCATCGATCGTCAGGCGATCTTGGTGCTCTGGCTGGCGGAAGCACGAGGACAGCTCCGTGCCGGTGATTCCGAGCGCGATCTCGCCGCCCCCGGGGTTGCAGAAGCAGCCGGTGCGAAGCGAGATGTTCGCCGCGTTGGCGCGCTCCTCGACGATGCGATGGTCGATCGCGCGGCCGTTGGTGTCGTAGAAGTTGAACGTGACGATGCCACCTCGCCTGTCCGTAGAAGATGGCCCATACAGTCGCACGAGCGGCCGATCGTTGGTTTGTCGCAGCGCAAGCAAGTTGTCGAGCAGCCAGCCGGTGAGGCAACGCGTTCGTTCGTGGATCGTGTCCATGCCGAGCGACTCGATGTGCCGTAGACCGATTTCCACCGCCGGCAGCGCCAGATAATCGAGCGTACCGTCCTCGAAGGCCGGCTCGCCCTCGGCCAGGTAGTGCTTGTCTCCCTGCACCGACGCCACGGTAATCGTCCCACCTGCAAACCACGGACGATGCAGCTTGGCGAGTGCCGGCTTGCGCGCCAGCAGGCACCCGACACCGGTCGGATATCCGAAAATCTTGTAGAACGACAGCACGACGAAATCGGGACGCCAACGACCCAGATCCAGACGGTTGGTCGGCGTGAACGCCGCGGCGTCGAGCAGCACGTCCCAACCCTTGGCTCGGGCCCTGTCGATCCATTCGAGCGGGTGCTGCACTCCTGAGAAGTTCGACTGCGCGGGATAGGCGAACAGATGGTTTCCCCCTGGCCGAGCGCGATCGAGATGACGCGCCAAATCTTCTTCGTCGACGCGCATCTCCGGCAACACGATCGGCATGTAGGTCGACGTGGTGCCTCGGGCCCGGGCGAACTCCCGGATGCCGTTCACCGAGTTGTGGTTGTCGAAGGTCAGCAGGTACTGGTCTCCCGGGCGGAACGGATACGATTCACCGACGAGCTTGAGCGCCTGGCTGGCATTGCCGGTGAAAATCACCGACCACTCGTCCGGCGATGCGTTGAAGAATCGCAGCACTTCGCTCCGCGCTCGCGCTACGAACTCCATGGTCATCGCCGAGGTGGGATTGGTCGAGTGCGGGTTGCCGAACGCGCGATCGCGCAGTGTAGTCGAGGTACGTATGGCCTTGAACATCCAGGAACGCATACTCGCGGGACCGCAACTCGTCTATGACGCGCGTCGCTTCGTACGAAGGATAGGCGGCGAGAAATCCCGAGGGTGACAGGTTCCTCTGATCGGTGGTTGGCATTGTGAGGTTCGCGCGGCACCCAGGCCCAATCGGGCACGGTTCCGAGCGGTACACCACCCTCAACGTACAACGCGTGTTGGAGACGTGTAAAGGAGGGCAAACGCGCGGGTCGCGATCTCAGCCTTTTTCATTCGCGACAATCACGGCCGACCTCGGCCGCTGGCGCTTCCCAAGAGCGGCGTCGAAAAGCTTCTGAACAACAAGGTCACGCTCGGCGCGGAGGCTTCGGTCGCTGCCGGTCCGGTCGGGTGTGATGCCCGTGCGGCGACCGACGCGCAATTGAAGGCGGAGATCCTGTCCTACTCACGGTCCCAGGGGCTC
>QHWL01000274.1:7440-7851 GCA_003222555.1 Acidobacteriota bacterium
CTACTTGGGTGAGCTGCCGGAGCGGCCGAGGTGTCGTTGATGTGGTCGAGGAACGACCTGACGACGGGCGCTAGCTCGTTGACGACCGTTCACCGGTTTCGGCGGGCGATCTACTTGAACGCCTCCGCGGACGTGCTCAAACACGTCGGTCTCGGATTTCCAACGCTCGATTTGGCCGGTCTGATTTAGATTTGACATTGAGAGCTCCCCGGCGCCGCCCGGTTCGGTTGTGCGGCGTCGACCGTCAGCTTGCCTGACCAAGAGAACCTTATGTCAAGCGCCCAAAATCAAGCTGTTTCATAGTGGACATGGCCGAAAGCTCTGCAGTTTTCCTGTTCCGTTCATCGGGCCCGCCATTTGGCGTCCCGTTCAATCGGACCTACGATCTGCGATTTCACCCCTTACGATTTC
>QHWL01000275.1 GCA_003222555.1 Acidobacteriota bacterium
CATCTGCAACGAGAACAACCAGGACGTGAACCACCTCATCGGTCCGGCGGTGCGTCCTTGATCGGAAGCGTTGACTGTTGACGGTCCTTGGTTCTTCGGCCTCGTTCGCATGAATGCGTGAGACCAAGCGCCAAGAACCAAGGACGACCACTGGCAAAGGACGGACAAAGGACGAAGGACCAAGCGACCAAGGAGCACTTCGCCAAGCTCCTACTCACCCATGCGCTCGAGCGCGCGGACGCCGTCCCGCATCGACTTCACCCAGATGGCCAGGCTCAACGCAGCGGCGGTCACGAAGCAGAGCAGCATCAGGGATCGCTGAACGACCGTCAGCGGAACGCGGCGAACCTGCCGGAAAAGATAGAGCGACGACGGCCAGCCGAGCAAGAGGAGCATCACGATGATGAACAGTACGGCCTGCATCATGAACGCAACGCCGCCGTACGATCCCGCCACCTGGCTCGCGTCCGCGTCGAACCGGGGATAGCGGGCGCCGAGCCCGATCGCCAAGCCGACCAGCGCGAAGCTCATGAAGACGATGGCGAGCGCAGACATCACTTTCAGAAAGGGATCCACGCCGAGAAACTGGTTGCCCACGACAGTCAGCCCCTCGGTCAGCACCAGTACGGGCACGAGACCGGTCCAGAACTTGGACCATAGAAAGTCGCGCAGGGAGATCGGCGACGTGCGGATAATCCAGAATGCGGCGCCCTCCGCCGAGACCGCCGGAAACACGAACCGCACGGCGACGGTCGCCATCACGAAGCCCGCCATCCCCAGGTTCACGAACGCGTAGATGTTCTTGACGAAGCCGCTCATGTAGGGAATGCGCTCCAGGTCGAGCACGCGGAAGTTGTAGAGGTAGACGAGCACCAGGGCGAGCAGGAGCAGCAACTGCGACCACTGGCCGACATCGCGCAGGAAAATCTTGAGATCCTTGATCAGCAGTTGCCGCCGAACCACCGATAGCGGCAGCGCGCCAACCGCGTCGTCGAGACCGCGCAACCGCGTGAAGCGCGTCTTCGACGCCTCCTGCGACTTGCTGAAACCTGCGAAGTACCATCGTTGGTTTGCCGCTCCGAGGACCACAGTCGATGCCAGCGCGGTGGTCCACAGCGCGCCCGCGTGAAGCAGGTCGCTGCCGCCGCGCAGGCTGGCGAAGAGCGTCTCCCCCGCCCAGAACGACGGCAGGAGCGGCGTGATAGGCGACTGCAACGTCGCGAAGAACGCCGTAAGGTCTGGCAGCGATTCCACCTTCAGGAGCTGCTCCGGCCGGATGAAGCGCAGCAGGATGACGAGGCTCGCGGCGAACAGCAGCCCCATGAGCATCAGAATGTCGCGCGCGCGACGGGCCGGAAAGACGTTGACCAGCAGCAGCGTCACGCCGGTGCCGGCCGCAACTGGAATCACCACAAATGGGACGACGGGGAGTACGGACATCGCATAGAACGCGAGTCCTGCGCATCGCGCTCGGCCCACACCTATGAGCACCGGCGCCAGAAAGATCACGACCATCCATGACGCCAGACTGAGGGTGCGCACGAAGCGGGCAAGGAACAGCCGTCGTGTTGCCACGGGCGTCGTCAACAACAGCCGGAGATCCTCGGAGAGGAAGAACGTCGACAGCGCCGTGACGATCCCGCTGAACGCGAGGAACGACAGGAAGGTCATGAACAGCCAGGACAGGCCGAGCCGGAGCAGATAGTCGCCGAGCTCTGCATAAGCCTCCAGCTGCCCGGTGAGCCAGAACGACCCTTCGAAGAGCGCGACGCAGACCACGAGGCCCACACCTCCGAAGAGCATCGCGCGAGACAAATCGCCAGGCTCCAGCCGCCGCCCGCGGTTGCGCGCCGACCAGACGTGAGGCAGGAAGAGGTACGTGAACGGCACCATCAGATGATCTCGTCGAGCTCCTGCAGTGCGCCACCGCCGGTCAGCTTGAGAAACACCTCCGTCAGTTGATCGTCGGCGTTGCCGGCCATGCCAAGGAGCTCGTTCACCGTGCCGCTCGCGATGATGCGGCCCTTCAGGATGATGGTGATGCGATCGCACATTTCCTGCGCCACTTCCAGCGTGTGCGTGCTCATCAGAATCGCGACTCCGCGCTCGCTCATCCGGCGGAAGACGTCCTTGATGAGGCGCGCCCCGCGCGGATCGAGACCCACCATCGGCTCGTCGACCACGACCGATCGCGGGCGGTGCAGGAAGGCCGCGCTCATCACGAGACGCTGTTTCATGCCGTGCGAGAAGCTCTCGACCAGCTGGTCCTCCCATTTGCCGATCTCGAACAGATCGAGCATCTCGCGCACGCGGTCGCCCAGGCCGTTGCCGTTCATGCCGAAGAGACCCGCGTGGAAGCGCAGAAACTCGCCGGCCGTCAGCTTTTCGTAGATGAACGGCCGATCGGGAATGAATCCGAGCGAAGCCTTGGCGGTCTCGGGGGCAATCGCCAGATCGTGCCCGTTGATGACGATGCGGCCCGAGGTCGGCTTCAGCAGGCCGGCAATCATTCGAAGGGTGGTGGTTTTGCCCGCGCCGTTGGGCCCGAGAAATCCGTGGATCTCGCCCGACTTCACCTCGAGGCTGACCCCGTCGACGGCGGCGAATCGGCCGTAATGCTTGACCAGATCGTGTATGGCGATCATGGGCGGACCATTGGTGTTGGTTGTGACAGACACGTGCAGCACGATTGGCGCGTGGGAATGGGAATGGCGAGCGGACCGAGATCCACCGGCTCCCGGCCGGCCAGAATCGGCGTGGAATTGGGCACGAGCTCCAGATCCAGCACGGTCATTTTCAGGCGTCCGATCAACGGAAGGATCACCGTCTGCTTGTCGAGCCCGCCGCGCGCGACGCGCAGGTGCGTGGCGTCGGCGGGAAATTCGTTGAGCGTCGGGTCGACAGGCAGCCACAGGCCGCGGCCGTCGCCGGCATTCGCCTCCTCCTTTATGTACACTTCCGGCCACGCGTGGTAGTAGAACGCGCCGCGCACGAAGACGAGACCGACCGAGATCCGCGCCGGTATCCTGAGCGCGCGCGCCATGGCGACATAGAGCGCGGTGTGCTCGTTGCAGTCGCCCACTTTCGTGCGCAGGACCTCGCGGGCGGACGGCAGGCTGACCGTGGGCTTCTTCTCGAGAAGCCCGTTGACATAGCGGGTGAGACGCTCAGCGCGGGCCCGATTGCCGCTCACGCCGCGCACCGCGATCTCGGCCTCCGCGACAATCTCGGGCGCGTCGCTCTCGATGAACGGTTCCGGCGCCAGGTAGCGCGCGACGTCGGGATCACCACGCTCCGCCTTCAGGTTCCGCGGGTCGAGGAGCTCGACGACATTGCCTGTGACGCGTTGACCGACACCCTGGAGATCGGCGCTCGACAGATCGGCGCCGTCGAGTCGCAGGCGGAGACGGCGCACGTCGCGAGGCTCGTCGATCCGCGAACGCATCCGAGGCACGACGGCGGCGGCTTCGAGCAAGTCGACCTGCACTCCGGCCGGCACCGCCATCGCCTGGGCGCGCTCCGCCGACTCGCGCACGGTGATGAGCCCCAGCGGGCTCTCCTCGCGCACGACTTCTCCGGTATCGGTCACCCACGAGGTCGTGCGCAGTCCCGCATATTCCATCTCCACGCGGAACGCCGGGAGCGGGACGCCGTTCCCGCGCACCAGTTCGCGCTTGCCGACATCCAAGGTCACCGGCGCGTTGCGAAGCGTCGCGGGGTCGAAGACCGTCCAGCGGTAACGCGCGCCAGGCACGAGACCGCCGTTCGCGAGGCGCCGTGACAAGTTTTGTGACAACGCAGGCGGCTCGTCCAGCTCGCGCTCCTCGGTCCTCGTTCCGCCCGCCGTCGTCACGCTGAGCGTGAGATGCCGGCCAGCCACCCGGCCCCGGACTTCGGTCGGACCCGTGCCAGGATCGAGCGAGAATTCGAAGCCGCGCAGCGCGAAATTCGCGTCGACGTGAGCCGTTGTGTGAATCGTGGCCGGCGTCGTCGCGCCGAGCAGCGACATTTGCAGCCGGCCGTCCTCTTCCAGCCCAAATCCACCATCTTCGGGAACGGTCTGGCTGACGGTGAAGCCGATCTTCTCGCCGCGGTAGTACACGCCGCGCCACAGGGCACTCGACGCGTAGCGCGCGAGATCGGTGGCCAGGCTGACGGAAGAGGCCTGAATATAAGTGCGGTTCACCAGGACAGCCATCACCGCGGCCCAGGCGATGAGGACGAGAAAAGACAGAGGCCGCGTCACGGCCCGGGAGAGCGGCCTCAGTAGCATCGATCCTTATCTATATCGGCGCTCCGACCATCGCTCTTCACCGAAGCCGTTTCTTCCGCGTGAGGGGCAGTTTTTTGACTGGGGCGCCGGCTTTCCTCAATAGCTCGACGGCACGAACGCGTTCCCCAACACGTAATCCGCCACTTTCCGCCCCTGGCTGAGTCCCTCCGTCTTGTCGAATGCCCAGTGGATTCCGAGATAGATCCGGCTCTGGCCGTTCTCATCCTCAGCTTGGGACAACGAAGTAAAGGTGCGCGACATGCGCGGCCGCACGTTCCCTTTGTTGTCTTTCGTCGTGCCGTTGAACTCGTCCGACACGAACGTGAACTCGATTTGATCGGTTCCGAACACGTTTCGAAGGATCTGAAAGAGCGCCGCTCCGAACGTCGCATGGCCCGACGCGTAGGCTGGAAACGGGGGTGTGAAGTTCGGGCCCAGCAGGTTGCTCGCTGGCGCACCGAGCGGTGTGAAGTTCACGTCGCC
>QHWL01000294.1:0-1335 GCA_003222555.1 Acidobacteriota bacterium
TCACCGTGCCGTTCGATGTGCTTCCGGACACGGAGCTGATCGAACAGATCTGCGACAACGAAAAGGATGCGGCACACCTGGTAGGGAAGTAGAGTATTGTTGTTGACAGAAGCGGATTGCCCCGAAAATAATCGCGTCGGGTGCATTCCGCCACTCCTGCGAGCGCCTCGCCCAACCAACACCCCATGGCCCTCAGCGTCGTCATGCCCGCTCTCGAGATGGCGCAGGAGACCGGCAAGCTGCTGTCGTGGCGAAAGCAGGAAGGTGAACGCGTCACGAAGGGTGAACCGCTCCTGGAGGTCGAAACCGACAAAGCCGTGGTTGAAATCGAAGCTCCCGGTGACGGCATTCTTGCCGGGGTCAGAGCGCGAGAGGGGGCCGTCGTGCCGGTGGGACAGACGATCGCCTGGCTGGTTCAGCCTGGAGAGGTCCCTCCGACCGACGTTGCGCCGCCGCAGTCGGGACGCCGAACCGAGGACGGCGCTGCGCGGCAGGCCGTTGGTCTCGCCACTCCTCCCGAGCAAACAGCCGCGGCCGGCGTCAGGATTTCTCCGAAGGCGCGGCGTCTCGCCCGCGAGCACGGCGTGGACATCGCCGGAATGCGCGGATCGGGTCCCAGCGGCGAGATCCTGGCCGAGGACGTTCTGGCGCGGGCTGGATCGGACGTTGAGGCCGCGAGCCCCAACGCTGACCTCGAGACGTTGAGCTCTATCGGCCGGCTCATGGCCGAGCGGACTACTCAAAGCTGGACCAAGGTTCCGCATTTCTTCGTGGTTCGCGAAGTAGACGCGGCTGCGCTCGTCGCGACGCAACAGAAACGGGAGCCGGCGATTGAGAAGGCGCGTGGCGTCAAACTGACCTACACCGATCTACTCGTCGCGCTGGTGGCGCGCGTGCTTGCGAAGCATCCGCGGATGAACGCCAGCTGGACTGGCGACGGCATCCGTCTCCATAAAGAAGTCAACGTCGGCATCGCCGTCGCGGTAAGCGCCGGCGTCGTCGTGGCAACGATTCATAAGGCCGATACGACGAACCTCGACGAAATTGCCGTTCAGCGACGGGACGCCGCCGAACGCGCCAGGATGGGCCGGCTGCAACCGTCGGATATCGCGGGCACGACCTTCACAATCTCGAACCTGGGCATGTTCCATGTTGATATGTTCACGGCCATCATCGTCCCGCCGCAAGCGGGTATTCTAGCCGTCGGAGCCATTGCCAACCGGGTCGTGCCCGTCGAGGGCGACCCTGGCATCGGTATCCGGCCGATGATGACCGTCACGCTGTCGTGCGACCATCGAGTCGTCGATGGTGCTCGAGGGGCGGCGTTCCTGAACG
>QHWL01000294.1:1442-6920 GCA_003222555.1 Acidobacteriota bacterium
CGGCCGTTCACGGGCGCCGAGTATCTCGAGAGCCTGCGTGACGGCCGTGAAATCTGGATTTACGGCGAGCGCGTCAAGGATGTGACGACGCATCCGGCCTTCCGCAACACGGTGCGGATGATCGCGCGTCTGTACGACGCGTTGCACGATCCGGCTCGAAAAGACGTCCTCACCACTGGAACCGACACCGGCAGCGGCGGCTACACCCACCGGTTCTACAAGGGGTCGGGGAACGCCGAGGAACTCGTCGCCGCCCGCGACGCGATCGCCGAATGGGCGCGCGTCTCGTACGGGTGGATCGGCCGCAGTCCCGACTACAAGGCCGCGTTTCTGGCCACGCTCGGAGCCAACTCCGGGTTTTTCGAGCCTTATGAGGCGAACGCCAAACGCTGGTACAAAAAGGTGCAGGAAGAAGTCTCCTTCGTCAATCACGCCATCGTGAATCCGCCGGTGGACCGCGACCGGCCGCTCGACGACGTGAAAGACGTGTACATGCACGTCGAAGAGGAAACCGACGGCGGCCTGGTGGTGAGCGGCGCGAAAGTGGTGGCGACGACGTCGAGTTTGACGCACCTCAACTTCATCGCCAACAACGGGGCGCTGCCGATCAAGACCAAGCCCTTCGCCTTCGTGTGTATCGTCCCCACCAACGCCCCCGGCGTGAAGCTTTTCTGTCGGCCGTCCTACGAGATGACCGCGGAAGTGATGGGGACGCCGTTCGATTATCCGCTCTCGAGCCGCATGGACGAGAACGACTCCATCCTCGTGTTCGACAAAGTGTTCGTGCCGTGGGAGAACGTCTTTGCTTACGGCGATATCGACAAGGTCAACAACTTCTTTCCGCGGTCCGGCTTTCTGCCCCGCTTCATGTTTCAGGGCTGCACGCGCTTCGCCGTCAAGATGGATTTCCTCGCCGGGCTGCTGCTCAAAGCCGTCGAGGCCACTGGCGCGAAAGACTTCCGCGGCGTGCAGGCGCAGGTGGGCGAAGTGCTGGCCTGGCGGAACCTGTTCTGGGGGCTGACCGATGCGATGGCTCGCGCCCCGATTCCCTGGACGGAGGGCTACGTCCTGCCCAATCTGGATTACGGCCTGGCCTATCGCGTGATGTCGAGCATGGCCTATCCGAAGATCAAGGAGATCGTCGAGAACACGCTGGCGAGCGCGCTCATTTATCTGCCGTCGAGCGCGCTCGACTTCAAGGTGCCCGAGCTTCGCCCCTACCTCGACCAGTTCGTGCGGGGTTCCAACGGCTACAGCGCCGAGCAGCGGGTCAAGCTGATGAAGCTGCTGTGGGACGCACTCGGCAGCGAGTTCGGCGGCCGTCACGAATTGTACGAGCGCAACTACTTCGGCAACCACGAGAGCATTCGTTTCGAGACGCTGATGGTCGCCGAAGCGACGGGCGCAAGCGCCCGCTACAAGGGCTTCGCCGAGATGTGCATGGCCGAATACAACCTGGATGGGTGGACGGCGCCCGACTTGATCAACCCCAACGACATCAGCGTCATCATGAAAGGCGTGAAGAACAGTCTGATTAAGGAAAGTTAGCAGGAAATTCAATAGCGTGCACACAAGCGAAATCTCATCGCAACCCGCCCATGGCCGGGTCACCGCCGCCTCCTCGAACCGGTTGATCATGCTCGCCATCGTCATTGTCCTGGTGGGCTCGTGCCAGGGACGCGCGCAGTCGGCGGATTCACATGTGGATGTCGGCGCGCACTACTCGGCTCTGGTGCTTGGCGACCCGGGTCAGGCCCGATCCGGAGCCGGCGGCTGGTTCACGTATCAGCTCGTTCGAGGCATCGCGCTCGACGCTGACGTGTCGGTGTTCTCGAGCGAGAACGCGACCGGCGGCCGAGTGTCGCAGGCGCTCATCGGCGCCAGCCTGGGCTGGCGCGGCCAGCGGATCGGCTTGTTCGGGAAGGTACGGCCTGGACTGGTGCATTTCTCCAACCGCTTCATCGCGCCGGGCATCGTGTGCATCGCTATCTTTCCAACGCCAGAAAGTTGTCTGGTCGATTCGACGAACCTGGCCCTCGACGTCGGCGGCGTCTTCAACCTCTATCCCACGCGATCGAGCGTGCTCCGGGTCGATGTCGGAAACACCGCGTTCCGCTTCGGGAGCCATAAGCCGTCGGCCGATTGGACGCAGCATCTGCAGGTGAATATCGGCGCGGGCTGGCGTTTCTGATCCTTGATTAGGATTTGGGATTAGGATTCGGGCCTGCGAGTGGCCTCTCGAGAGCGACCGTTGGTGGACCTCGCTTCGCGCGCGAGGCGACCGGCTTCCTTTTTTAGTTCGTGCGCAATCTCTCCGAGCTCATCGGCCTGTGCCCGAAGCTGCTTCGACTTGGCGAGAAGGTCCTTCATTCGCGGGGGAGATGATTCGGCCACGTTCGCGTATTAAAGTATGTCGATCGTCGCGATGGCGCAAGCCCAGCCACATTTGAGTCGCTGCCATCGAGGTGTCCGCCAAAGGCCCGACTGGCGGACTAGGTCGATTCGAAGATTGAGCAGCGCGCCGTAGGCTGACGGCCTCGCGATCGAATACTGACCAGCTTGAGACCGGGCCGCGCAATGCGCTTCAATCCTCTATGGCTGGCTGCCGTCGAGCCGTCGTCATCTCCTGGTCGATCGCCACGGTCGGGGCGATCGCTCTCAGCTCCCAGACCGCAAACCAGGCATCCATCGTTTTTAGCTTTCCGTTGGGCAGCAACGCGGCGGCTCTGCCGACGGCGCTCGCGGTTGACGCGGGTGGCAACAGCTATGTGACCGGCGTGTTTTCGTCGTTTGGGTTTGGCGCGCCGAACTTTCCTGTCACGGAGGACGCCGTCCAAAAGGATCCCGCGTCGATGTTCGTGGCGAAAATCGATGCAAGCGGCAGCCGTTTGGTCTGGGCCACGTATCTGGGCGGTCACAAGAACCGGAACTGGTACTGGCGCGGTGCGCTCGACACGCCGTCGGCGATTGCCGTCGATCCGCTGGGCAACGTTTACATCACGGGGCAGACGGCAGCGACTGATTTTCCAACGATGAACGCGATGCTTGATCAGCCGCAGGGCTCGACCACCGACGGCTTTCTCGTCAAGCTCAACTCGCGCGGTTCCCAGATCATGTTTTCGACGTACCTCGGCGCTCCCGGTTCGTCCGCCTATGCCCGAGCCATCGCGACGGATGTCGTGGGCAATGCGTACGTCGGGATTCACAGCGAAGGCAGGTTGGCGTTCGAAAGGCGCAACCTCAGCCCGCCGGGCACGGCGGGCGGCGGCCTGGTCGCCAAATTCAATCCGGCCGGTGGAGTCGTGTACGCGACGAGACTTGGAAGCTTCAGAGACGATGATATTCAAGCTCTTGCTGTCGATCCTTTCGGCGCGGCGCACCTCATCGGCCGGGCGACCCGGCCGGATTTCCCATTGGTGAATCCGATCGTGTCGCGTTGTCCGCCGGTCCAGGCCTCGTTCGCGTGCTCTACCGGATTCGCCGCAAAGCTCGATCCCTCCGGCACGCGATTGCTCTACTCGACCCTGCTGGCGGGATCGACACAAAGCGCGTCACTCACGGCTGTCGCCACAGATTCGTCCGGCGCGACGTACGTGGCCGGCACCGCCGGACCCGATTATCCGACTCGCGACGCGTACCAACCGACGGCATCGGGCGTTCGATATTTCTTGACGAAGCTGACGCCTGTCGGCCGGCTCGAGTACTCGACATTCGTCGGGGGTGAAGGTGACGAACTGACATTCGGGCTGCCGCGTTTGTTGCTCGATGCAGCAGGGCGGCCGACGCTCGTCGGCGTGAGCGCGTCCCGCGACGGCGTGGTTTTGGGACTCGAACACCCAGACGTGCCCGTCTTCGTCAGTCTTGACGGCGGCGTGTCGTGGACGCCGTCTGCGACGGGCATCCGCAGCACCGTGCTGACGCTGACCGGCACATCGAGTGGTGACGAGCTGTGGTACGCGGGCGCGCCGGACGGGATCTATGTGAGCCGAGACGCGGGGACGACCTGGCGGCGTTCGAACAGCGGCCTTGCGGCGGGTCAAGAAGAGACGTTCGAAATCGCAGTCGATCCGGCCCACTCAGGGACCGCCTACGCGGGAACGCGCGGTGGGACGTACAAAACAGTCGATAGCGGCAACACGTGGACCAAGGTCGATCCCGTCATGTTCTTCAATGCCGGCACCAGCCAGACGGGACTCGCCGTGGACGGGAACGGCGTGGTGTTCCTTGGAACGGAAGGAATCCGGCGCAGTCGCGATGGCGGTGGCATGTGGGAGAACGTGAGCCGCGGCTTGCAGGTGTACACGACAGGGACGGCGCCGCACTACGGCAGCATCGGTCCGATCGCGTTCGATCCGAACAAGGCGGGAACGCTCTACGCGGTTCAGTCAAGCGTGCTTTTCCGCAGCACGGACGGCGGAAGCTCGTGGGCCGGCGTTGACACGACGCTGCGCGGCTTCCATTCGGGAGTCGAGACGCTCGCGCCGGTGCCCGGCCGGCCGGGCCGCATCTTCGCCTCGCTCGGCTACGAGCTCGCGCGTTCGGATGACGATGGCGTACACTGGGACTGCGCGTCGGCGCGAGGCGCATTCTCGTCAAACCGAGGCAACCCGACGTCGTGTACGCCGCTGGCGGGTTCGGCGCGGCACCGCTGTTCATCAGCTACGACGCCGGGGCACATTGGACACCCGTCACGTCCGATCTGCTGAAGTCCCGTCTCGGCGCGCTGTCTTTCGATCCGCGGCGCCAGGACCGTCTCTTCGGGATCGCGTCGGTCCGCTCGCTGCCGTTTCTCGTCGGGTTCGACGAGACCGCGAGGGCCATTCGATACGCGGCGTTCGTGGCCCCGGGAACTGGCGCGTCCTCTGTGAATCTCAATGCCGCATCGATGGATGGGACCGGAGCGCTCTACCTGGTCGCGGGCGTCGACTACCAGCCTACGGTGATCAAAGTCGCCCCGCACCCCTGATGTCTGGCCGAGGATTACTCTATGAGCGCGCCGACAACGCCCTACACCAAGTACTTGGGCGACCGCGAACCCCTTGCGACAATCCGCGACAGCATCGAACGTGTGGCGACGCTCGTCCGCGATTGGCCTGTCGATCGCTTCGAGCGCAGTTACTCGGCGGGGAAATGGTCCGCACGGCAGGTGCTCACCCACCTCGCGCAGACCGAGCTCGCGCTTGGAACTCGCGCGCGGATGGCGGTGGTCACTCCCGGCTACGCGGCGCAGGCATGGGACCAAGATTCGTGGATCGCGCTCGATTCGGATCTCAGCGGACAAGAGGCGCTTGGCGCGTTTCTCGCCACGGCGCGAATGAACCTGGCCTTCTTTGAAGGGCTGTCAGCCGTTCAACGCGCGACGACGCTCACGCATCCGGAATATGGTGCGTTGACGGTGGATTGGATCATCCATCAAATGGCGGGTCACCATATCAATCATCTTCTGCAGTTGCAACAGATCGCTTAGATTCGGAACCG
>QHWL01000295.1 GCA_003222555.1 Acidobacteriota bacterium
CCGAGGTTGATCACCCACATCAGCGCCGCCCGATCCTGGACCATCGGGAAGTCGATGACGCTGCCCGAGCCGTGTTCGATTGAGCAGGTCTCGATCCAGGGAGGGCGTGGCACGGGCGCGCGCTTCATGAAGAAGAACGGCCCCGATGCGCCATTGGGGTACCGCTTCATCACCATCGCGCGGGCGCGGATGTGCGGCAGCAGGACGTCGGCCATCGTGGCGTAGTACTGCAACAGATCGCCTTTCGTGAGGCCCAGCTCTGGCCAGAAGATCTTGCGCAGATTGGTGAGGCGGACTTCTTTGCGGTCGACTTGCAGGACGACGGAGTCCTGATCGCGAGGGATCGTGAGCGGGCGTGTCGCCACGCCTGAAGTGTAGCGCAGGACTTTAGTCCTGCTGACGGTGTTCAGAGACTCGCGCGGGGTCCGAGCGGGGGGAGCTTCGGCGGCCGCGTCCCGTGGACCACGGCGCCGGCGACCGGCACGTACTCGAGCTCGGTGCCTTCGCGGACCTTGCGCAGCAGCAGACCACCGCGGCTCATGTCGCCGCGCCCCACGAACTCGACGGGGAAGCGAAGGCGGTCGCCGAAGATCTCGAGCAGCACGTCGACGTACTTCCGCGACGCGATGCTGCCAAGGAGCACGACGTCGCAGCCGGATCCGATTTCGCCGACGAGCACGCGGGCGCTGCGCTCGAGCGGCCGACGGTAGCTGGCATTGTCGGGGTCCACCCTCCCCTCGGCAAACGTACGCATGGCTTCGTGGGTGACCAACGTGTCGGGGCTGCGAAGGCCCGCGCTCGGCGTGATGACGTAGACGCCGCAGCCGATGACCGGATTCCCGGGCTCTGGGGGCGCCGCAAAATGCAGCGCGTAGGTGAGCTTCCCGCGGAAGTACAGTCCGCTGACGAAGGCGAACACGTCGCCGAGCATCGCGCCGCGTGGCGAGCGCAACTCTTGGGCGAGCCCGAACCGCGCGTTGGGCGACAGCACCTGTTTGGCGCGGGCGCCGTTGCAGTTGGCGGGGGATAAGAGAAAGATTCGACCCATAGCTGGTTTCACGGCTGATCTACCACAAAGGACTCAAAGGACACAAAGGTAAAGCCCTTAGGCTGATCTGTTTGATCTGTTTGATCTGTTTGGTTTGTGTCCTTGGTGGCCTTGGTGTCCTTTTTAGATCCCCCAACGCAACAACACCGCTCCCACCGTGAAACCGGCGCCGACCGACGCGAGCAGCACCAGGTCGCCACTCTTGAGCCGTCCAGAGCAGACCGCATCGTTGAGCGCCAGTGGGATCGTCGCCGCCGTGGTGTTGCCGAACCGCTCGATATTGATGATCACCTTGTCGGGCTCGAGCCCGAGCTTTTCCGACGCCGACATGATGATGCGCCGGTTCGCCTGATGCGAAACGAACAGGTCGAGATCGCCCGGCTCGAGACCGTTGCGGTCGAGCACGCGGCGCGCGATTTCCTCCGTCTTTCGAACCGCGAACTTGAACACCGCGTGGCCGTCCTGCTTGACATAATGCAGCCGTTCGTCCACCGTCTCGTGCGACGGCGGGCGGAGGCTCCCGCCCGCAGGCATGCAGAGCGCCGCGCCGCCGCTGCCGTCGATCTCGTGCTCGAAATCGAGGATCGCGCCATCGCCCTTAGCCGACGCAGCGGATACGACGGCCGCGCCGGCGCCGTCACCGAACAGGACGCACGTCGCGCGATCTTTGTAATCGATGATACTGGACATCACGTCCGCGCCGACGACCAGCGCATGGTCGTGCGCGCCGGTGGCCACCATCTGGCTCGCCGTCGTCAGGGCGTACGTGAATGCCGAGCAGGCGGCGCTCAGATCGAAGCCCCACGAGTGGTGCGCGCCGATCTTGGTCTGCACGAGGCACGCCGTGCTGGGAAACATCATGTCGGGGGTTACCGTGCCGACGACGATGAAGCCGATGTCGTCGGGAGTGAGGCCGGCCTTCGCGATGGCTTTGATCGCGGCCTCTTTGCCCAGATCTGAGGTGCCGACGCCGGGATCGACGATGTGCCTCTCGCGGATGCCGGTGCGCTGCAGAATCCATTCGTCGTTGGTGTCGACCAGCTTCTCGAGGTCGGCGTTGGTCAGCACCCGGGGCGGCACGTAGGTCGCGAGCGATTTGATCGTCGTCGGCCGCCCCCCGCACCGCGGCGCCCGTTGAGCCTGGGCGCGTCGAAGGCGCTCGGTCACCACAGTCGTGAATCCCTCCCGGGCGCTTCAAGCCCGAAGTAGCCGTAGGCGCGCGGAGTCGCGACGCGGCCGCGCGGCGTACGGTCCAGAAAGCCGATCTGGATGAGGAACGGCTCGTAGATGTCCTCGATCGCGTCCTTTTCTTCGCTGATCGCGGCGGCGATGCTGTTGACGCCGACCGGCCCCCCGCCGAATTTGTCGATGATCGTCCGCAACAGCTTCCGATCGACTTCGTCGAAGCCGTATTCGTCGACCTCGAGCAGCTTGAGCGCGGCGTGCGCTACGTCGTTGGTGATCGTCCCTTCGGCGCGCACCTGCGCGAAATCGCGGACCCGGCGCAGCAGTCGATTCGCGATGCGAGGCGTGCCGCGCGACCGCCGCGCGATCTCGGCCGCCGCGGCATCCTCGATCGGCACCGTGAGAATGCGGGCCGATCGGCGCACGATCTCTTCCAAATCGCCTGGCGTATAGAATTCGAGCCGGTGAACGATGCCAAAGCGCGAACGCAGCGGCGCGGTCAACAAGCCCGCCCTGGTCGTCGCGCCGATGAGCGTGAACTGCTGCAGCGGTACTTTCACGGACCGCGCGCTCGGCCCCTGGCCGATCATGATGTCGAGCTCGTAATCCTCGAGCGCCGGATAGAGGATCTCTTCGATGACCGGCGACATGCGGTGGATCTCGTCGATGAACAGCACTTCGCGCTCGGCGAGGTTTGTGAGAATCGCCGCGAGGTCGCCCGGCTTCTCGAGCACCGGTCCCGACGTGGCGCGCACGGCCGTCCCCAACTCGTGGGCGATGACGTAGGCAAGCGTCGTCTTGCCGAGGCCGGGCGGCCCATACAGCAAGACGTGATCGAGCGCCTCGCCCCGCTGACGCGCCGCCGCGATCGACACCTCCAGATTCTCGCGCACGCGGTCCTGCCCGATGTACTCATCGAGCACCCGCGGGCGCAAGCCCGCTTCGTACTGCGCGTCTTCATCGACGCGCGTCGCTGTGACGATCCGGTCGTCAGTCATTCAACACTGCTCGCGGGGCCCCATCCCCGCTCGCTCTCGCTCGGCGGCGCGCTTCGCCGCGCTTCCCTCCGGCGGGCCACCCCAACGTGGGTGCCACGTTAGGGACCCCGGCGCCTCGCTCGGGCCGCCGGCGCTTCATCTGCTCGCGGGGCCCCACATCTCTCACGGCGCCGGGGCCCCACCCCCGGCGCTTGGCTCAGGGCTGTCGCTCGCTCGAGGTGACGATCCGAGGATCGGTCATATCGAAATGTAGGGCGGGTCCTGTGGACCCGCCGTCGCCGCAAGCGCCGGGTCTGGCAAGACCCGACCTACTTCATTAACTCTCGCAGGGCTTGCTTCAACGTGCGTTCGAAGCCGACGTCAGACCCGCCAGCCCTCAGAGCAGCATCCACGGCTTTTTCAGCGAGGGGCCGATGATACCCCAGGTTCATCAATGCCGAGAGTAGATCGTCGCGCAGAGCTGGAGCTTGCGACTCGCCGCCGACCGCGGCCGCGGCCGGCCGTGCGCGCGGCAGCCGATCCTTGAGCT
>QHWL01000296.1:0-4545 GCA_003222555.1 Acidobacteriota bacterium
TCCAGGTTTGACCAGCGCCAGCCCGGTTCCGATGGCCTGGGCCTTGGCCTGACTCTGATTCCGCCCCAACGGCCGCTTCGAACGATGTGTTGCCGAATCGGGGTTACCGACCCTCGCGGGCAGAGACGCGCGCACGTCGCCTTGTGAAGAACGAGGGACCGACGGCTGCAGTTTCATACTTATCCTCGTACAGATAGGGTTCGGGGAGGGCTGGAAGATATAGGTGACTTGAAAAGGACGAAAAAAAGGGACACCAAGCCGGAAATACCTGTGCAGGGACACCTGAAACCTCGGTCCAGGGATAAAAAGTCCGCCCTAGGGCGACCTGGGGTTCTCGGGGTTCCTTCCCACATGCGAGCGTCGAACGAACCCCTGGCTGGCGGCGCTGGGGCGGTTCCCAGCCATGCTGGAGGGGTGCGCGACATCGGCAGGGAGGGGCCTGTTCCCGGCGGGCTGGGCGCCAGCTGGTCCGTTGGGCAGGTCCCCTATCCACTTTGCCCTCCCTACACAGACCTCGGGCTGGGGGCGTCCTGTTTCTCTCAATCCGTCATCCGAAACTGAAGTGCTTCGGCGATATGGTCCGCCGCGATCGACGTGACGCCCTCGAGATCGGCAATTGTTCGCGCCACTTTGAGCACACGATCGTAGCCCCGCGCGCTCAGCGCCAGACGCGTCACGGCCGCAGTCAGCACGCGCCTGCCGGCGGGATCGACGAGACAGTGGCGCCGCATGAGCGCTGGAGTCAGTTCTGTGTTCGTGCGCCCGCTGGTGGGCGAGTAGCGCTCGTGCTGCCGCGCACGCGCCGCGACGACCCGGGCGCGCACGGTGGCCGACGACTCGCCGCCCTCGATGGCCCCCAAAGTGTCAGGAGGCAGCGCAGGAACGTCCACCGTCAGATCCAGTCGATCGCGCAGCGGACCGGAAAGTCGATGGCCGTAGCGCTCGACTTGCTGCGGCGTACACCGGCATTCGCGCAGCGTGTCGCCGAGGAATCCGCAGGGACAGGGATTCATTGCGCCCACGAGCATGAACCGCGCGGGAAAGATGGCCGAGCGGGCCGCGCGCGCAATCGTCACCGAGCCTTCCTCGAGCGGCTGGCGCAGGACTTCGAGCACGTGCCGGCTGAACTCGAGCATCTCGTCGAGAAACAGGACGCCGTGATGGGCGAGACTCACCTCGCCCGGACGAGGCTGCGACCCGCCGCCGACCAGCGCCGCGTTGGAAATCGTGTGATGGGGCGCCCGGAACGGCCGACTCGCCAAGAGCCCACTGCCCGCCGGCAGGAGCCCCGCCACCGAGTGCACCGCGGTGACCTCCAGCGCCTCCTCGAAGCTCAACGGCGGCAGAAGTCCCGCGACGCGCCGCGCGATCATCGTCTTGCCGGCTCCCGGCGGGCCAACGAGCAGAAGATTATGCCCACCGGCGCAGGCGATTTCGAGGGCGCGCCTGGCGAGGCGTTGTCCGCGCACGTCCGCAAGGTCGGCGAATTCGCCAATCGAGACGGCCGGCGGCGGGACCGAACGCGCCTGGACGCTGGCGGGCTCGTTGAGCGCGCGAACGGCTTCGGTCAGCGACGAGACGCCAAAAACGGCAAGGCCCGATACGATCGCCGCTTCGCCGGCGTTCGACGCTGGAAGGAGGATGCCGGCGACGCCGTCCCGTTTCGCCGCCGAGGCAATCGGCAGCACGCCCCGCGTCGGATGAATCGATCCATCGAGCGAAAGCTCGCCAAGCAGCACCAGGTCCGCGATGTGCCGCCGCTCGACGACGCCCTGCGCGGCCAGGATGCCGAGCGCGATCGGCAAGTCGAAGGACGCGCCCACTTTGCGCACATCGGCCGGCGCCAGGTTGACGGTGATGCGGTGCGCGGGAAACTCGAAGCCGGAATTGCGGATGGCGCTGCGGACGCGGTCGCGGCTTTCGCGCACGCTCGCGTCGGGCAGGCCGACCATCGTGAAGCCGGGCAACCCGAAGGAAACGTCCACCTCGACGTGAACGGGGCAGGCCTCGACGCCGAAAAGCGCGGCGGTTCGCAGACTGGCCAGCATCCGGCCGCCGGCTGCAAATGACGACCCGGGGTCCACGACTCAGTGTTTTCAACAACTTCACCAGAGCGCAGGGCCCCTGCGCCCCAGATTCTGCAATGCCTGCTTGTGCAATAGCGTGCAGCCACTGATCAAAATCGCCGTCGACGCCGATATCCTGACTGGACTATTCTTACGGCCTCGGGCAGGACTTGAGCCCGCAGCCGCGAGACCTTCACACCCAAACCCGCACGGAGATCGTCATGCTCGATGCCTTCAGGAACATCACCGGCACCAACGCCAAGTCAGTCCAAAAGCAGACCGACGAGCTCGAGCTGCTCATCGCCAGCGCGCGCGAAGAGCGGAGCGCGATCAGCACGATGCTCACGGCGCTCACCACTCGAAGCGCAAAGCTGATGCCGCTGTCCAAGTCGCTCGAACAGGTCGGCGAGAAGGCGATGAGCGTATCGACGCGCCTCGACGAGATTGCCAACCGTCTCAACGCGCTCGACGATCGAACGCGCGAGATCGAAGAGGTCGACAAACGCATTCAAGCATTGAAGGATGCCGCCAAGCAGGCGGAGCAGACGACGCAGAACGCGGTCGGTCCCGACGGGGAGTTGCGCAAGCATCGCGAAGCCGTCCAGCAGCTGTCTTCCCAGGCGATGCAGACTCAGGCGAGCCTCGAAACACTGAAGAAGGAGCGCGCGGCGCTCGAGGATCTCCGCGGACACCTTCGCGGCGCCGAGGCCGAGGTGAAACAGGCCATGGGCCAGGCGGGCACGCTCAAGGGCGAGCTCGATCAGATTCGATCGGCCGCGACCACCCTCACACAGGACTTCACCAAGATCCGCGAGAGCTCACGCGAGGCGCGCGAGGACACGACGGCGGCGATGGCCACTGTCAAAGAGATCGAGAAGAAGCTCGGCCCGCTCGCCCAGCTCCACGAGTTGAGCCAGAGCACCGAGGAGCGGCTCAGCGCGATCAATGCCCTCGCCGAGCACGTCTCGCACAAAGCCAAAGCGCTTGAAACCCAGCAGCAGGCGGTCGAGCACGCCGTGGTCCAGGCCAATCGGGTGAACGAGATGATCTGGGCGATGGATGTGCAGATCGGCAAGCTGAACGAGGGGTTGAAGCAGGCGGCCAAGGCGGATGAGACGATCACACGCATCGAGAAGCTGTCCGAGGAGACCGAACTGCGCATGGACGCAGCCGCCAAGCTCAACACGGAAGTGGGACGCGAGACCGCCAAGCTGCAGAAAGAGTCGACGGTTCTTCTCGAAGCGGTTCGCACAGAGCTCAGCACCTTGTCCTTCAAGAAAAAGGAATTCGAGGCGTTCGACGAGCGGCTGGGCACGCTGCAGAGCTCTGTCGGCGACGCCGAGTCGCGAATGGAAGCGCTCGCGGCGAAAGACAAGAACCTTGTCGCGCTGACGCAGAAAATCGACGGCCTCACCAAGAGCTTCGAGACGCTCTTCGCGCAGTCAGACGAGCTGACGAAAAAGCAGCTGTCGCTCGAGACCCTGCACGAGCAGCTGGGGCTGGTCGACGAGCTCGCCAAGAAAACGTCGTGGCAGATGGACTCGCTCCGGCAGAGCCGTCAGGATCTCGAGGTGCTTCGCAAAGAGGTGCAGGAATTCTACAAGACGCACGCCGACATCGCGAAGCTCGGCGACAGGCTGGACGCCGACCGGCTCGGGCTCGAAGCGTTCGGGGAGCGCATGGCGGCGTTCTCGGCGCGCGCGCCGGAGCTGGAGGCCAAGATGGAGGCCATCCTCGCCAAGATGATGGTCGTGGAGGAAGGCACTCAGAAAGCGACGCTCCTGCACGAATCGGTGGCCGAGCTCGACGCGCAGATCTCGCGCGTGAGCGCCCGCGTGCCGTACGTGGAGAAGCTCGAGGGACGCCTGAACGGTCTCAATTCGACGAGCGCCGACGTCGATCACAAGCTCGAGGAACAGCTCGCGCGCCGCGCGGAGCTCGAAACGCTCAAGACGGCGTGCGACGGCCTCGGCGAGCAAATGGCGGACGCGCAGCTCAAGCTCGACGCGGTCCGCGCCCTTCAAAACCGCTTGGTACCGCTCGTCGCCGAGCTCAACGCGGTCAAGACCGAAATCAAGGCCGCGCACGACCGAATCGACACCGTCATATTCGACGAGGCGACCGTCGCCGAGCAAGAGAAGCGGTACGTCGCGCTCGTCGCGGCGAGCAAGGATGCGGTGACCGAGGTCGCCGAGTGCACGCGCCAGATGCAGTCGCTGTCGGAAGAGCTGGCGCGCTCGGCGGGCATGAAGGACGAGCTGCTGGGAGAGCTAGACCGCGTTCAAAGCCGCCAACGCGACACTGTCGGGCAGGTACAGGCGTCGGAGGATCAGCTCGTGCGCGCGGAAAAGATGTTCAAGCAGCTCGAGCAGCGGCGCGCACAGGTGGCGTTCGGCGAGAAGAAGCTGGGCGCGGTCGAGTCACGACTCCTGGAAATCAGGCAGGTCGTCGAGGGGCTGGAAAAGAGCATTCAGGGGAT
>QHWL01000296.1:4561-7685 GCA_003222555.1 Acidobacteriota bacterium
GCTCGTCAACACCGTGAAGGCCGAGGTCGAACAGGTGCACCAGATCAGCGCGCAAAGCAAGGCGGATCTGCTCTACGTCACCGACAACCGGACGGAAATCGCCACGCTGAAGACGAGTGTCAACGAGTTGCTGTCGCGGATCGCCGAAACCGACGAGCGGATCGTCTCGATCGACGCGCGCCGCAAGCTCGTCGACGAAGTCCAGGCGAAGGCCAACGCCATCGTCCATCTGCTCGACGACGTGCGAGTCAACCTCGAGACGCTCGGCGAGCAGAAGGCGGTCGTCGATCACGTCGCTGAAAAAGTCGCGCAGCTCGAGTTCATGCTGCAGGACGCGCGGAACACCTTGCGGGGGCTCCAGCACGAGCGTGAGCTGGCCGAGCGCATCTCTCAGGGAATCAAGCAGCTCCGCGCGAGGACGCTCGGTGCGGAGGCAGGGCAGAGGTCGGCCTGACGATCGCGCTTAGTTCGCGAGCCGGTACACGGTCAAGCGGGCGCCCGCCTGAAGCCGGCTGCCGAGAAGCCGCGGGTTCCACGTCTTGAGCGACGCAACCGTCGTCTTGAAGTGGCTGGCGATGTCGGCGAGCGTGTCGCCCTGCCGCACTTCGTAGATCACCTTCACCCGATTCGAATTCGCCGGGGCCTGCGCCATCAACGTCGGCCCGGCGACGATCGCTCGCGATTCGGCGGCCGGCACGGGACGTTCGGTTCGTGCCGCCAACAGCACGGTCGATTCGTGCGGCACCATCAGCCTCTGGCCGGCGTTGACACGTGCGGTGGCCCGCAGGAAATTGGCTTCGGCCAAATCCGTCTTGCTCACTCGGAGCTTCCGCGCGATGACCGGAAGCGTCTCGCCGCGCTTGACGGTGTACCACTTCAGAGACGCCAGATCGGGCGTCGAGGCTTCCTCGAGCCGGCGCGCGACCCCTTCAGCGGTCCCTGCCGGCACCTTCAGCTGATACTGCTCAACCTTGACCGGCGTTGTCCACCGGCGCAGCTCCGGGTTGAGCGCCTGGATCACGTCGATAGTCGTGTCGGCCCACTCGGCGACACGGCGGAGGTCCACCGGCCGCGGCAGCGTCACCGTTTCGTACGCCATCGGCACCTCCGGCTCGAAGTCGAAACCGTACTGCGTCGGATTCCTGGCGATGACGATGGCCGCCAGGATCATCGGCACGTACTCGCGCGTTTCCCGCGGCAGCAGCTTCGGTTTTTCGGCGAGCTTCCAGAAGTCGTCGACGCCCACCCTCTTGATCGCGCGCTGCAATCGACCGGGACCGCCGTTGTACGACGCGAGCGCAAGGTGCCAGTCGCCGCTGAAGAGCTTGTTGAGCGTCCCCAGGTACTTCGCCGCCGCCAGCGTCGCCTTCTCAGGGTCCGACCGCTCGTCGATATACCAGTCGCGGCGCAGCCCGTTCTCGAGCGCCGTGCCACCCATGAACTGCCAGACGCCCTTGGCCTTCGCCTTCGACAGCGCGTTGGGCTTGAAAGCACTCTCGATGAGCGGCACGTACGCGAGATCCAACGGCAATCCCGCCTCGCGGAAGACGCTCTGAATCATCGGCAGATACCGGGTGCCGCGTTTCATGCCTTCCTCGATGAAATCGTGAAGGCGGCCCTGGAACAGCTCGATATAGGACAGCACTCGCTGATTCAGCGGAATGGGGATGTCGTGACCCGTTGTCTCGAGATCCGTCTGCACCGCGCTCTTGAGCTCGGGCGCCGGCGCGGGTCGATCGAAGGTCGCCGATAGCGCAAGCAGCTCGTCAATTGACGCCGCCTCGTATCGCTTTTCGGTGAAGCCATCGCCTTCGGACAGCGCCTTCACTTCGTACGCACTAATGCGATCGATCAGGCGATCGAAGTGCTCGCGAATCCTCGGCTCCGTCCGTGCGCCGTAGGGCGACTCGAGCAGAATGTCGATGGCCCGGTTGAAGTCCTGCTTCGCCGCTTCGGCGTGGCCAAGCTCGAGCTCTTTCTGACCCGCCTTGAAATGGCCGTCGGAGGCCGCAATCAGAGTGAGCACCGGATCTTCCACGGGCGCCTTCGGCGCGACCGGAGCCGGAGCGGCAATCGCCTGAGTCGGAGGGGTGGCGGGGGTGACGCTAGGCGCCTGAGTCCGGATGCTCGATCCGCAGGCGGCGGCAAAGGGAAGGAGCACGGCGACGAGGCGCCAGGCAACGCATCTTCGCGTCCCGGTACCTCTCGACTTCGACCAACATTGAACCATTCTGGGCGCTCCGCGATTCGGTCCGGCACTCACGCCGGCCGCCTCGTAAGTCGCCCCCACTGCGGGGGCTCCGTGTTATTCACGCGGGAGGGCTAAGGGCCCCCGCTCTAGAACAGCAAGTTTACCATCGACCCCAATCAATGGTCAACAATAAGTCCAAACGGCTCAACAGTAAGGCGTTGGCGGCAACAATGCGGACTTGCCCGCCTTTTCCCTTCCCACGCTTGCGCGGACGCTCTGCAGGTCCCGCCCTATACCCCGAAAAAGACCGCAGGAGAACCTATACGGAGGACGGGAGCCGATTGATACGCGGGCTCCCTAGTCCGCACGTGCCCCCCCCACCCTACACGACGAAAAACGTAAGTGACCCCAAACTAGCCCCGCCATGGAGCGATCGAAAACACATGATGCTGCTCGCCGAGGTCCCGCGCGGCGGGCGTGACAATGGCCCGCTCGGAAACCACCAGTGTCCGCCCCGCTTGAATCGCCACCCGGACGTAGTCTTCACAGACGAACTCGAGCGACACCTGGTCTGGAGTCCGCCCGGACGACGGCAGGTTGGCGGCGTGCGCGGCCTGCCCGGTACTCTCGGGACGATAGCCCCGCGTCCCGAGGAAGCGGTCGATCTGCTTCGAGAGCGCTTCGGCGGTGATGCCGCCCGGCACAGCCGCACCTGAGGATGGAGAGGCCACGGATAACCCGACTGCGGCGCCAGCCGCGGCCTTGTCGGTCCGGGTGGCGACCCCTCGCTCGAAGCGGCTGGGAGCCGGACTGATTTCGTACGCCAACCGCTTGATGTTCAACAGGTGCCGCGGAGAAATGTTGTCCGAGGTGATGTTGCCGCCGTAGCCGCCACACCCGAGGGTCATCGCTGGATCGAGTCCCGTCGTGAGT
>QHWL01000297.1 GCA_003222555.1 Acidobacteriota bacterium
TCAGCTCGGCATCGTCAACAGCGATGTCGACGACTATCAGCGGATCGCGTCCCTCCATGATCGCGTCGAGCGCGTTCGCCTGCGCCACGGTCCGGGGGAACCCATCGAGGATGAACCCTCCGAGCGCATCCGGGCGTTCGAGCCGCTCCCGCACGATCTCGATCATCACGTCGTCGCCAACGAGCTTGCCGCGGGCCATCACGGCCTTGGCGCGAAGGCCAAGGCCGGTGCCCGCATTCACGGCGTCCCGCAAGATCTCGCCGGTCGAGATCTTCGGGATCTCCCATCGGCGCCCGAAGCGTTCAGCCTGGGTGCCTTTGCCCGCGCCCGGTGGGCCGAGCATGATCAGATTCAGTGACATCGGGTCATCATTTATTCTCACTGGCGCCGGGGCCCCATCCGGCACCCCAACGCCCCCGGCGCGAACTGACGCTGACGCCGCGCCTCGGATTCACACATCCTCGGCCCGGCACGCCACCCCAGCGCGGCCGCAGGCGCTCATGCTCGCCTTCCTCGTATCCGCGTCTTTTTCATGAAGCCGTCGTAGTGCCGCATGATGAGCTGCGACTCCACCTGCTGCACAGTGTCCATCGCCACCCCGACCACGATCAGGAGCGATGTGCCGCCGAAAAAGAACTGGACGTTCATGCCTTCGGTGATGAATCTGGGAAGCGCCGCGTCGAGCCAGTCGCCAATGAACGGGATCGGAGCAACCTTGAAGCCGTTCATCAGGAACTGCGGCAGAATCGCGATGAGCGCGAGGTAAATCGCGCCCGCCAGCGTGATCCGCGCCAGGATCGTGTCGATGTACTCCGCGGTCCGCTTGCCCGGCCTGATGCCGGGGACGAAGCCGCCGTACTTGCGCATGTTCTCGGCGACGTCGTCGGGATTGAAGATGATCGCCGTATAGAAGTACGCGAAAAAGATGATGCCGACCACGTACAGCAGGTTGTAGAGCGGCATACCGAACCCAAGCTGCTGCGTGAAGCTGTCGACCCACCCGCCCTTGAACATCCCGGCAATCGTCGCGGGGAACGCCAGGATGGACGAAGCGAAGATGACCGGAATGACGCCGCCCGTGTTGACCTTCAACGGGATGTGCGTGCTCGAACCTCCGTACATCCGCCGCCCGACCACGCGCTTGGCGTACTGCACGGTGACGCGGCGGTGCCCGCGCTCGACGAAAATGATCGCGCCGACCACGGCCACCATGAGCACTATCAGCACCAGCACCCGGATCAGGCCCATCTGACCGGTCTTCATCTGATCGAAGGTTTGCAGCACGGCGCGCGGCAGGCCGACGACGATGCCGGAGTAGATGATGAGCGACATGCCGTTGCCGATGCCCCGCTCGGTGATCTGCTCGCCGAGCCACATGATGAAGGCCGTCCCGGTCGACAGCGTCAGCACGGTCATCAGGCGGAACGCGATGCCCGGGTTGTAAACGAGGGGAAGCCCACCGGCGATTTTGGTCTGCCGCTCGAGGAAAATCGCGATGCCGAGGGACTGGACGACGCTCAGCACGATGGTTCCGTAGCGGGTATATTGCGTGATCTTGCGGCGCCCGAGTTCGCCTTCCTTCGACAACTTCTCCAGGTACGGCCAGACGACCGTCAGGAGCTGGAGGATGATCGACGCGCTGATGTAGGGCATGATGCCCAGCGCGAAAATCGTCACGCGCGACAGGTTCCCTCCCGAGAACATGTCGTACATGCCGAACATCGTGTTCTCCATCTGCCGCGCGAGCTCCGCGAGAGCGGCGATGTTCACGCCCGGCGTCGTGATGTGGTGGCCCACCCGGAACACGCCCAGCAATGCCAGCGTGAACAGGATGCGGTTGCGCAGCTCAGAAACGGCAAAGACGTTTTTCAGGCTTTCCATAACGTAATCACCCGATTACTCAATCACCAGATCACCAAAGCACCAACTACACAATTCCCATGACCTCGGCATTGCCACCGGCCGCGGCGAGCTTCTCCGCGGCTTTGCCGCTGAACCTGTGCGCGCGCACGGTGAGCGCCTTGCCCACCTCGCCACGCGCGAGGATCTTGACCGGGCGGTTGCCGCCGGCGACGAGCCCGCGCTCGCGAAGCAGCTCGGGCGTGACGACGGTACCGGCGTCAAACTTGGTGGCCAGCGTATCGAGGTTCACGACCTCGTATTCCACGCGGAATGGGTTGTGGAATCCTCGCTTGGGCACGCGGCGGTGCAGCGGCATCTGGCCGCCTTCGAACCCGCGCTTGAACTTGAATCCCGATCGCGACTTCGCCCCCTTGTGCCCACGGCCGGCGGTCTTGCCATTGCCCGACCCCTGCCCGCGGCCGATACGCTTCTTCGGGTGCTTGGCGCCCTTTGGGGGACGCAAACTATTGAGACTCATGTTTGTTTGCCTGTATTTGGTGACTTGCTGAATTGGTGAGTTGGCGATTTCAACTCACCAAGCTACCAACTCACCAACTTACTCTTTCACCTCAACGAGGTGGCGCACCTTGTGAACCATGCCACGCACCGACGGCGTGTCCTTGAGCTCCACCGTGTGCCTGATGCGCCGCAGCCCCAGGCTTTTCACCACCGCGAGCTGGTTTCGGTTGAATCCGATAGGACTCCTGCGCAGGGTGACCTTCACCGTGCCCGCGCCTTTCGAATCGGTTCTCTGATTGGCCATGGTCTTGACTTTTCTTAAATTGCGCCGGGGCCCCAATTTTTTCCACGGCGCCGGGGCCCCACCCCCGGCGCTTGTTGCTCAGCGCCTTCGCGCTTCGCAACGGCTCAAGGCTGTCGGCGCTCTTACGGCGTTGTCCACGCGAGATCCGACAGCTCCTTGCCGCGCATCCGCGCGAGCGTCGCCGGATCTTTCAGCGATCCGAGGCCGGTGAACGTCGCGCGCACGACGTTGTGCGGGTTCGCCGACCCGAGCGACTTCGTCAGAATATTCGTGATCCCCGCCGCCTCGACGACGGCGCGCACCGCACCGCCCGCGATGATGCCCGTGCCGTCGGACGCCGGCTTCAGCAGCACGCTGCCCGCGCCGAAGTTCCCCACGATCGTGTGCGGGATGGTCGTTCCCTGCAGCGGCACCCGGATCAGATTTTTCTTCGCCGCCTCGATCGCCTTCTTGATGGCCGACGGCACTTCCTTCGCCTTGCCGATGCCGAAGCCGACCACGCCGCGGCCGTCCCCCACGACGACAAGGGCACTGAAACTGAGGTTCTTGCCGCCCTTGACCACCTTCGTCACTCGGTTGATCGAGACGACGGTGTCCTTGATGTCGAGCTGCGACGGATCGATTCTCTCGCGAGTACGCATGCTTATGTCACCCCGGAGCTAAAACTCCAGCCCGGCTTTGCGGGCCGCGTCAGCGACCGTGCGAACGCGGCCGTGATAGAGAAAGCCGTTCCTGTCGAAGACGACGCGCTTGATGCCCTTCGCGATCGCGCGCTCGGCGATCGTCTTGCCGATCGCCTCGGCGCCCTTCGTGTTGCCGCCACGGATGCCCTTGGAGAATGCCGCCTTCACTGAGGGCTCGGTTGTCGAGGCCGCGACCAGCGTCTGGCCGCTCATGTCGTCGACGACCTGCGCGTAAATGTGCGACACGCTTCGGAAGACGGTGAGCCGTGGGCGTTCCTGAGTGCCGGCGATGCGCTTCCTCAAGCGAAGCTTGATCCGGACGCGGCGATCGTCCTTGGTCTTGATCTTCATGCTTTCGCTCCGGTCTTGCCGGCTTTTTTCTTCAGCACTTCGCCGGTGTAGCGGACGCCCTTCTGCTTGTAGGGATCGGGCTTCCGCAGCCGGCGGATGTTGGCCGCCACCTGGCCGACGAGCTGACGGTCGACGCCGGTCACGGTGATATGCGTCTGCTTCTCAATCGCAATGTCGATACCCGTCGGGATGTCGAACACGACAGCGTGCGAGTAGCCGAGCGCGAAAATGACCTGTTTGCCCTTGACTTCCGCGCGGTAGCCGACGCCGACGATGTCGAGCTCCCGTTTGAAGCCGTCGGTCACGCCGGTCACCGCATTGCCGATGAGGGTCCGGGCGAGGCCGTGAAACTTGCCGAGCGCCGGATCCTCGGCGGCCAGCTTCGCCACCAGATGGCCGTCCGCGAGCTCGAAATTGATGCCGGCCGGGTGCGACTGCCGGAGCGTGCCCCTGGGCCCCCGCACTTCGACCGCGCCGTCGATGACCTTGACGGTGACGCCTTTGGGGATCGTAATGGGTTTCTTTCCGATTCGAGACATGTCCGTTTACCAGATGTTACAGAGCACTTCGCCGCCGACGCCGGCTTTCACGGCTTCGCGGCCGGTCATGACGCCGCGCGAAGTCGTCAGGATGCTCGTGCCAAGGCCGGCCAGCACTTCCGGCACATCGTCGCGGCCGAAGTAGACGCGACGGCCGGGGCGGCTGATCCGCTCGACGCCGGTGATGAGTTTCTCGCCGTGCGGTCCGTATTTCAGGAAGAGGCGAAGCGTCTTCTCCAGGGCGGCGGTCTTGGCGCCGTTGGCCTGGTCGAGGACCTTGAATCCCTGAATGTAGCCCTCGTCCTGCAGCGTGTGCTTGGCGCTCACCGCGTTGCGAATCCGCGTGAGCATGTCAGCAATAGGATCTGTCATAGTTAACCCAGAACCTCTTCTCTACCAACTACTCTTCGTCACACCTGTGATGTCGCCTTCGAGCGCCAGCTTGCGAAAGCACAGACGGCAGAGCCCGAACTTCCGCATGTACGCGCGAGGCCGGCCGCACAGATGGCAGCGGTTGCGCAGCCGGACCTTGAACTTCGGCGTCTTGGCTTCTTTCGCGATCTTGGCGGTCGTGGCCATGGTTAGCTTCTTTTCCTATCCGGCGCTTACGCGGCGCGGAACGGCATTCCGATGAACTGCAATAGCTTCCGCGCCTCTTCGTCTTTCACTCCGGGGTCCCTCCACCGGTCTGCTTCGCGAGGACCCCTACGCCCCGCTCCGCCTCCTACGCGGCGCGGAACGGCATCCCGATAAACTGCAGCAGCTTCCGCGCCTCTTCGTCGGTCCTCGCCGTTGTCACGACCGACACGTTCATGCCACGGGCTTTGTCGACCTTCATGTAGTCGATCTCGAGGAACAGCAGCTGATCGCGCAGGCCCAGCGTGTAGTTACCGCGGCCATCGAACCCCTTGGGCGACACACCTTTGAAGTCGCGGACGCGCGGCAGGGCGATGCTCATCAACCGATCGAGGAACTCCCACATACGCTCGCCGCGCAAGGTGACCATCGTCGCGATCGGCATGCCCTTGCGGACCTTGAACGCGGCGATCGACTTCTTCGCACGGCGTGTCACCGGCCTCTGGCCGGTGATTCGTGCGAGCTCGTCGGCTCCCGTGTCGACGAGCTTCACGTTGGAGGTCGCCTCGCCGAGGCCCATGTTGACGACGACCTTGTCGATCTTCGGCACGGCCATGACGTTCTTGTAACCGAACTCCTTGGTGAGGGCCGGCACGACTTCTTTCTGATACTTCTCTTTCAACCGGCTCATTTGTCGACGACTCCCTCGCACTTGCGGCAGATGCGGACTTTGCGCCCGTCACCGAGAATCTTGCGGCCGACGCGTGTCTGGATGCCGCACTCCGGGCACACCAGCTGTACGTTCGATGCGTGAAGCGACGCCTCGCGCTCCACGATGCCGCCTTTGATGTTCTTGCCCGGGTTCGGCTTCGTGTGGCGTTTGATCATGTTCACGCCCTCGATCACGAGCCGGTTCTTGTCGGGCAGCACCTTCAGCACGCGGCCGCGCTTGCCGCGGTCCTTGCCTGTGATGACGAGCACGTTGTCGTTCTTGCGAATCGGAGTCGCTAGACGAGACATAGAAATTTACAATTTACAATTAAGAATTATGAATTGAATTCTAAATTCCTAATGGTAAATTCCTCATTCTTCAGAGCACTTCCGGCGCGAGCGAGATGATCTTCATGAAGCGGCGCTCGCGCAGCTCGCGCGCGACCGGACCGAAGACGCGCGTGCCGATGGGCTCACCCTGGTCGTTGATCAACACGGCGGCGTTCCGGTCGAACCGGATATAGGTGCCGTCGCGGCGGCGCTGTTCCTTCACGGTCCGCACGATGACGGCTTTAACGACCTGGCCCTTCTTCACGTTCGACTCGGGTGTCGCCTCCCTCACCGACGCGGTGACGATGTCGCCGAGCCTGGCGTAGCGCCCCGTCGAACCGCCGATCGGGTTGATGATCGCGATCTTGCGCGCGCCGGAATTGTCGGCGACGTCGAGGATCGATCGCATCTGAATCATCGGTATATCTCCCGGCCGGGTGGGCGGGTGGGCTTACCCGACCTGCCTGCCCCAGTTAAACTTCCGCACCCTGGCGCACAACTCGCTTGAGCGCCCAGCGCTTGCGGCGGCTGAGCGGCCGGGTTTCGATAATCTCGACAGTGTCGCCGATCTTCGCCGCGTTCTCCTCGTC
>QHWL01000298.1:0-538 GCA_003222555.1 Acidobacteriota bacterium
CCACCGGCGATCTCGACGAGCAAACCGCCGATTCGCTGCGCCTGTTGCTGCGCGATATGCACCGCACGTACGGCTTGACCTCGATCATCGCGACTCACAACACGCGCCTGGCAGAGTCGTGCGACCGCGTCCTGAGGCTCGAAGGCGGACGGTTGGCGGCGGTGTGAGTTGGCGACTTTTGGCCGACCCTCATCACGTCCGCCCCGCCCCGCCGCTGCACCCTCGTCCTCGACGCTGGCGTCTTAAGTTGTTTCGACCGAAAGATCGGAAGACGGCGCTAGGGGCCGTGGGGAGGACCAGGAGGAGCGGGTGGGAAGTGGGGCGAGAACCCTAGGGCTCCCAAGTACTTACCGCACACCGCGGTTGGTGCACGCAGAGCTATGCCGTATAATGGGCCCATATCGATTGTGACCCCAACATCTGCTTTCACCTAGGTACGCCGGATGTTCGAACGCTACACCGAAAGGGCTCGACGAGTACTTTTCTTCGCCCGCTATGAGGCCAGTCAGCTCGGCAGCATTTCTATCGAGACCGAGCA
>QHWL01000298.1:573-7024 GCA_003222555.1 Acidobacteriota bacterium
AGGGGCTCACCAGCCGGATCTTCGCTCGCTCGCACCTGTCGCTCGAAAACATCCGCAAGGAAATCGAAGGCCGCACGGTCTTCCGCGAGAAGGTGTCCACCTCGGTCGAAATCCCGTTCAGTGCGGAAACCAAGCGCGTTTTGCAGTTTGCGGCGGAAGAGGCCGATCGCCTGCTCCACAACTACATCGGCACCGAGCATCTCCTGCTGGGAATCCTCCGCGAGGAACGCTCGGTGGCGGCGTCGATCCTCATGGAAAAGGGGATGCGCCTCAACACGGTGCGCGAGGACATCGTCCAGCTGCTGAACGAAAAGACAACGCTGACGCGGGTGAAAGAGACGCCGCTTTTGGCCGAGTTCAGCCGCGACCTCACCGAGTCGGCGATGAAGAATCAGCTCGATCCGCTCGTCGGCCGCGAGCACGAGCTCGAGCGCGTGCAGCAGGTGCTCTGCCGCCGGACCAAGAACAATGCGGTGCTCATCGGCGAGCCTGGCGTCGGCAAGACGGCCATCGTCGAAGGACTGGCGCAGAAGATCGTCTACGGCGACGTCCCGCACTTCCTCGCCGACAAACGGATCCTCGCGCTCGACATCTCGCTGATCGTCGCCGGGACGAAATACCGCGGTCAGTTCGAAGAACGCCTCAAAGCGATCATGAAGGAGCTGACCGACAACCCAAACATCATCGTGTTCATCGACGAGCTGCACACGCTGGTTGGTGCGGGATCGGCCGAGGGGTCGCTCGACGCGGCGAACATTCTCAAGCCCGCGCTCTCGCGCGGCGAGATCCGCTGCATCGGCGCGACGACGCCCGCGGAGTACCGCAAGTACATCGAAAAGGACCGCTCGCTCGAGCGGCGCTTTCAGGCGATCAAGGTCGATCCGCCCGGCGAGCGTGAGACCATCGACATCCTGCTCGGCGTGAAGGATCGGTACGAGAATTTTCATCACGTCGAGTACACGCGCGAAGCGATCGAAGCCGCCGTCTATCAGTCGAACCGTTACATCACCGACCGCTTTCTGCCCGACAAAGCGATCGATCTGGTCGACGAAGCGGGCGCGCGCGCGAAGCTGCGCGAAGCGGGCTTCAGCGAGGAGTTCGGCGAGATCAACAAGAGCATTCGCGTCGCCGTCGAGCAGATGGAGAGCGCCGTCTCGCAGAAGGACTTCGAGAAGGCGCAGTTCTACCGCGAGCAGGAAGTGACGGCGCGCGAGAACCTGCAGTTTGTCCGCGAGAAGTTCGACGTCAAGTCGAGCGCCCGCAAGGTGGTCGTCGGCAAACAGGAGATCGACGAAGTCGTCTCCAAGTGGACCGGCGTGCCGATTGCATCGATCAACCAGGACGAAGGCGACAAGCTGCTGCGCATGGAGGGGGAGCTCCACAGGCGGGTCATCAGCCAGGAGAAGGCCATCTCGGCCATCTCGCGGGCGATTCGCCGCTCACGCGCTGGCCTCAAGAACCCGAACCGCCCGGTGGGCAGCTTCGTGTTTCTCGGACCGACCGGCGTCGGCAAGACCGAGCTCGCGCGCGCGCTGGCCAATTTTCTCTTCGGCAGCGACCAGGCGCTCATCCGCTTCGACATGTCCGAATACATGGAGAAGCACTCGGTGTCGAAGTTGATCGGCTCGCCCCCCGGCTACGTGGGACACGAAGAAGGCGGGCAGCTCACCGAGAAGGTGAAGCGCAACCCGTACTCCGTCGTGCTGCTCGACGAGATCGAGAAGGCGCACCCCGACATCTTCAACATCCTGCTGCAGGTGTTCGAAGACGGTCACCTCACCGACGGCCTCGGCAACCGGGTGAACTTCAAGAACACGATCATCATCATGACGTCGAACATCGGCGCGCGCTTCATCCAGAAGAAGAGCTCGCTCGGGTTCCAGTCGACCGATACGGGCGAAATCGCCAAGAACGTCTCCGACATGGTGCTCGGCGAAGTGAAGCGCACGTTCAACCCGGAATTCATCAACCGCATCGACGAGATCATCGTCTTCGAGGCGCTCACCGACGAAGATTTGCGGCCAGTTGAACGAGAACCTCGTCGACCGCAAGCTGAAGATCGCGCTGACGGCGGAGGTTGTCGGCTGGATCATCGAAGCGACCTGCAAGGACCGCTCGTACGGCGCGCGGCCGCTGCGGCGCGCGATTCAGCGTTACGTCGAGGATCCGCTGTCGGAAGAGCTCATCCGAGGCCATTTGCACGGCGGCGACATCGAGGTGTACCTGGAGGCTGGTGCGCTTGCTTACCGTCCCGCCGGCGAACTGGCGGCCGGACGAAAACTCGCCTAGAAAATTTGAGGATCTGAGGATTTGAGGATCTAAGGATTTGAATCCAAAATTCAAATTCTCAGATCCTCAAATCCTCAAATTCCCTGCGTTTCAGCCAAAGGCCTCTCCAAAGCGTCTAATTTCCAGTAAAGTAAGGGGAATTTAGTGTCCGTATGTCTTCAGAGGGCTTTCGAGTGCTCGAGCGTTTAGGCGTGTTCAGCGTGCTGGCCCTGTTAGTGGTGTTGATGGCGGCCGCGCCCCTCCGGGCGCAGCAGCCTCCCAGCCAGGCGCCGGCCGCCGCTCCCACGACGATTTGCGGCCAGCCAATCCCTGCGCCGAGGGCGCTGCCGCCGGCCAACTCCGGCCCCCTCGTCTACCTCATCGCCCCTTGCTTCGAAGCTCAGGGCGGTGCGTCGGTCATCGACGCGGAAACGTACCTCTATTACATCCAGCTGAAACAGAGCCGGCCCTCGGAAGGCGTGTGGATGCCGTACGACGGCACGACCGAGAACACGATCCGCGAAGACTTCCGGCGCCTGTGGAACACGAACTTTCTGGACAATCTCTGGATTGAGGTCAGCGACTACAAGTTCTCGAACGGCGTCGTTGGCAAGATGGTCACTTACAACATGGAGGAGCGGCAGCGTGTGAAGATCGTCGACTACGTCGGCACGAAGAAGCTCGAGACCACGAAGATCGACGAGAAGCTGAAGGAAATGATGACGCAGATCCGCCTCGACACGTTCATCGATCCCGGGCTCGTGCAAAAGGTCGAAACGATCGTGCGCGAGATGATGAAGGAAAAAGGCTTTCAGAACGCGGAGGTGACCCACGAGATCAAGGAGATGCCTGGTGGGCCCAAGCTCGTGCACCTGACCTTCCATATCGACGAGGGCCCGAAGGTCAAGATCAGGCGAATTACCTTCCTCGGCAACAAGGCGATTGGCTCGGGCACGCTCAAGCGCCAGATGAAAGAGAACAAGGAGCAGTGGTTCCTGTCCTTCATCAGCGGCCGCGGCACGTATCAGGAGATCAAGTTCGACGAAGACGCGGAAAAGGTGCTGGCGTACTATCGCGATCACGGGTACTTCAAAGCCAACGTCGGCGTGCCGGAGCTCAAGGTGCTTGGTGATTCGCCGGACAAGAAGACTCGGTTTGTCGAGCTGCGCATTCCGGTGACCGAGGGCAAACGGTACAAGGTCGGCGACTTTGGCTTCGCCGGTAACACGGTCGTGAGGACCGAGGCGCTGAAGCCGATGTTCAACCTGAAACCGGGTGAGTATTACAGCGAGAAAACCGTTCGCAAGGGGCTCGAAAAGGCCCGCGAAGTGTACGGGTCGGGAGGATACTTCGAGTTCACCGGCTATCCCGATCTCAAAGCGCGCGACGACCCCAACCCCGCCGAGCCCCAGACGCCCGCGGCGCTGGCGGCCGAGCCGGCCAAACCTGGGTCGGGCCCTCCGATCGTCGACGTCACGATGCGGATGCAGGAAGGCCCGCAGTATTTCGTCAACCGCATCACGTTTGTCGGCAACAACACGACGCACGACAACGTGATTCGCCGCGAGGTTCAGCTGGCCGAGAACGGCATTTTCAACACCGAGGCGCTGAAGTACAGCGTCAAGCGGCTGAATCAGCTCGGCTACTTCAAGCCGCTTACCGAAGGGAAGGACGTGAACGTCGAGAAGACGCCGAACGCGACCAACAGGGTCGACGTCAAGTTGAAGCTCGAGGAGCAGAACCGGAACCAGCTCACCTTCGGCGCGGGCGTCTCGGAGTTCGAGGGCTTTTTCGGGCAGCTCTCGTTCCAGACGTCGAACTTCCTGGGTCGGGGCGAGAGCTTCACCATCTCGCTGCAGGCGGGGTCGCGCGCCCAGAACTACATGCTGGCGTTCACCGAGCCGTTCCTCTTCGACCGCAACATTACCGGCGGGTTCAACCTGTCCAAGCAAACGATCCGCTGTATCGGACAGTTCACGCAGGAGTCGAGCGGGGGAGCGCTCACCTTCGGGTTCCCCCTCGCCGCCTTCACCCACATGTACACCGCCTATAGCTACCAGCAGGTGCGGGTGCCGCTCGCCGACATCAACTCGAGCTACACCGACACGGCGGTGCTGGCGCGCAATCCCTTCCTGGCCGATTCGTTGCTCATCGGGCAGGGCGGCCAACGCACCATCAGTAAGGTGACGCCGAGCGTCGTCCACAACACGGTGGACAACCCGATTTTTCCGACGAGCGGCCGCCGGTACACCGCGTCGATCGATCTCGCGGGCCTCGGCGGCAATACCAACTTCTACCATCCATCGGTCGAGGGAGTGTGGTACCTGAAACAGGCCAGCCGCCTCTCGCTCGGCTTCCGCGCGCAGTACGAGTACATCCACGCGTTCACGGGGTCGAAGGAGCTGCCGATTTTCTCGAAGCTGTTCATGGGCGGTGAGTACACCGTGCGCGGCTTCGACATCCGATCGATCGGTCCCAAGGATCCAATTACCGGGCTCGTCCTTGGCGGCAACAAGAGCCTGCTGTTCAACGTCGAGGAGCTCATCGCCATCGCCGGCCCAGTACGCCTGGTGGTCTTTTACGATGCCGGGCAGGTGCAGGCGGGGCCGACACTCGATCCGCCACCTGCCTTCGTCCCGTTGGCTTGCCTCGGGAGTCGACGCTCGTCCCGGGAAAGAACTTTACGTGGAGAGACTTCAAGACCTCGACGGGCTTGGAGGTTCGGTTCTTCATGCCGGTGTTGAACGTCCCGTTCCGGCTGATCTTCGCCTACGATCCGCAGCGCACGGGCGTGCTCGACAACCAGTTCCAGCCCCAGAAAGCGTTTCAGTTCCGGTTTGCGGTCGGCTCGACGTTCTGACGGGCCACCAAGACAGGGGGACCACGGAGGGCTTATAATCCGGTTTTCTCCGTGTCCTCTGCGCCTTCGTGGCGACGACACCAAGAAAGGAATCAGCGCGATGAGAGGTTTTGCCATTGCTGCGTCGCTCGTGCTGGTGCTGAGCGTCGCTCCGGCGTTCGGTCAAACACCCGCCCCCGCGAGGCCGGCTCAGCCGCCGCCGCGGACCGCCCCGGCTCCGGCTCCCGAACCGGTGCCGTTCCCAGCGGGCTCGAAGATCGCCTTCGTGAACCTGCAGCAGATTGCGGCGCTGACGGCGGAGGGCAAGGCGTCGGCCGCCAGGGTGGAAGCCCTCATTCAGAAAAAGCAAAACGAAGGCAACGACAAGGCCAAGGCGCTCGCGGCGAATCAGCAGAAGCTGCAGCAGAGCGGCGCGTTGCTGAGCGACACCGCGCGTGCCCAGCTCGAGAAAGACATCGAGAAGCAACAGGTCGACGGGCAGCGCTTCCAGCAGGACGCGCAAGCCGAGATCAACGAGCTGCAGCAGGAGCTGCAGAACGAGTTTCAGAAGAAGCTGTTGCCGGTCATCCAGCAGCTCGCCCTGGAGAAAGGGCTCCAGATTCTCTTCAGCGCGGCCGACGCGGGGGTCATCTGGGCCGAGCCCGGCCTCGACCTCACGATGGAAGCGGTGAAGAAAATGGACGCCAGCACCAAGCCGGTCGCGACACCCAAACCGTAGCTGCTGTACACTAGCGTCGACTCGGGATTCGGGATTCGGGATCTGGGATTCGGGATTTGCGAATCCCAAATCTCAAATCCCGAATCCCGCTCCCATGACCATCAACATCCCCATTCTGCTCGACCGGTTGTGCTACCGGCATCCGTCGATGCTCGTGGATGCCATCACCGAGCACGACGCCGGGCGCCGCCTCGTCGCCGTCAAGAACGTCACCGTCAACGAGGAGTTCTTTCAGGGCCATTTCCCGGGCGCGCCGCTCATGCCCGCCGTGCTGATGCTGGAGTCGCTGTCGCAGGTCGCGGCGATTCTGCTCCTGCAGCGCCAGGACGCGGCGCCCAACGCCCGTGTGTACTTGCGCGGCGTCAACGACGCCAAATTCCGTCGGCAGGTCGTGCCCGGCGACCGGCTGCGGCTGGAGATCTCCCTCGGCAGACGGCGCGCGGCGCTCGCGCGCGCGCAGGCGATCGCGTACGTGGGCGATCAGGTCGTCGCCGAGGCCGAGCTGCTGCTTGGTCTCATTGCCGACCGCACCGAAATCGATCCGACGGCCATCGTGAATCCGCGGGCACAGATCGGCGAGGGAACGACCATCGGACCGTATGTCA
>QHWL01000298.1:7058-10835 GCA_003222555.1 Acidobacteriota bacterium
CGTGCGAATCGGCGCGAACTGCAAGATCGGCGCGTCCTCGGTCGTCGACGGCTGGACCGAGATCGGCGATGAGACCGAGATGTTTCCGTTCTCGTCGATCGGGCTGATCCCGCAGGATTTGAAGTTCCGCGGCGAGGACACGCAGTTGGTCATCGGCCGCCGCAACATCTTCCGCGAGTTCGTCACCATCCATCGCGGCACGCGCGGCGGGGGTGGCATCACGCGGATTGGCGATCGAAACCTTTTCATGGCCTATGCGCACGTGGCGCACGACTGTCAAATTGGCACCGAGACGATCTTCGCCAATGGCGCGACGCTCGCCGGCCACGTGCTCGTCGAGGACTACGCCACGATCGGCGCCTTTTCGGGCGTCCATCAGTTCTGCCGCGTGGGGCGGCACGCGTTCATCGGCGGCTACTCGGTCGTGACGAAAGACGCGCTGCCGTTCGCCAAGACGGTCGGCAACCGCGCGCGGATCTATGGGCTCAACACGATCGGCCTGATGCGTCGCGGCTTTCCGCCCGACGTCATCAGCAAGGTCGAAACTGAACACGACGGGCGCGCTGCAGCAGATCCAGCGGGATCGATCGCTCGCGTGCGCCGAAGTGCAGTACCTCCTCGACTTCATCCGCACCTCCCGGCGCGGCGTCATCCTCCGGCGCGCGACCCGCCGCGCGGAAGAAGTCCTCGCCGACGAATGAGCGGGACGTGACGGCCCTTATCACGAAGCCACGAAGGTCACGAAGGCGGACGAAGCCATCTTTTGTACAAAGCCTATTCGTGGAGCTTCGTGTTCTTCGTGTCTTCGTGATGAATCGTCAATGAAGCTGGGTCTGATCGCAGGGAACGGCCGGTTCCCGTTTCTTGTGCTCGATGCGGCGCGCGGCGCCGGCCACGACGTCACCGTCGTCGCTATCAAGGAAGAAGCGTTTCCCGACCTGGCAGACGCGGCCGCGCGCCCACCGGCGGCGGCGCTCCATTGGGTGTCGGTCGGACAGCTCGGCAAATGCATCAGCCTGCTGAAAGAGGCCGGCGTCACTCAGGCGGTGATGGCGGGACAAGTGAAGCACACGAAGCTGTTCGCCGACATCATCCCTGACCTCACGCTGGCTGCGGTGCTGATGCGCCTGAGGGCGCGCAACACCGACGCGCTCATCTCTGGCGTCGCCGAGGTGCTCCGCGATCGCGGCATCGATCTGGTGGACTCGACGGCGTTTCTGCTGCCGTTTCTGGCGCGCGACGGCGTCCTCACAATGCGGGCGCCGACCGAGGAGGAGCGGGACGACCTCGAGTTCGGATACCGCATCGCCGACAGCATCGCGGGAATGGACATCGGCCAGACGATTGCGGTGAAATCGACAGCCGTTGTGGCCGTCGAGGCAATGGAAGGGACCGACGAGGTGATCGGGCGCGCGGGACGCCTGGCGGGCGCCGGCGTCCGCATCATCAAGGTGGCGAAGCCGAATCAAGACATGCGGTTTGATGTGCCCGTGATCGGCGTCTCGACGATCGAGGCGATGAAGGCCGTCGGCGCAGACCTGCTGTCGGTCGATGCGGGAAAAACGCTGATGATCGACGGCGGCGCGATTATCAAGACCGCCGACGAGGCAGGCATCTGCATCGTGGGCCGAACCCTGCATCGTGGCTGATCCCAGCAGACGTTCATCACGAAGTCACGAAGAGCACGGAGGTCACGAAGGAGGCCCTGTACGAAAATGTTTTCGTGCTTTTCGTGTGCCTTCGTGTCTTCGTGATAAACCGTCGATGTCGCGAGATCTATGTCCCTTCGGATAGCAGTCGTCGGCGTCGGCCATCTCGGCCGCCATCACGCGCGGATTCTCGCCTCGTTGCCGGGCGCCGAGCTCGTCGCCGTCGTCGACAAGCAGCCCGCGCGAGCCGCGGAGATTGCCGCGGCCAACGGCACCTCGCCTTTTGTCGACTACCGCGAAGTGCTCGGACAGGTCGATGCGGTGACGCTCGCGGTGCCCACCGAGCTGCACCGCGAGATCGCGCTGCCGTTTCTCTCGGCGGGCGTGCCCGTGCTGGTCGAGAAGCCGATCGCGCGATCGCTCGAAGAGGCCGACGAGATGATCGCCGCCGCGGCGCGCGCCAGGGTGGCGCTCGCTGTGGGACACACCGAGCGCTTCAATCCGGCTGTCGCGACCGCTCGCGCGCTGCTGGCCGATCCCCGCTTCATCGAGGTTCACCGGCTCGGCACCTTCCCGGAGCGAAGCCTCGACATCGACGTCGTCTTCGACCTGATGATTCACGATCTCGATGTCGTGCTGTCGGTCGTCCACGCGGAGGTCGAATCCATCGAGGCCGTCGGCGTGCCGGTGCTGACCGGGCGCGTGGACATCGCGAACGCGCGCGTCCGATTCGCCAACGGGTGCGTTGCGAACCTCACGGCGAGCCGCATCAGCCGCGATCGCGTCCGCAAAATCCGCTTCTTCCAGCCGTCGGCGTACCTGTCGATCGACTACGCGGCGCAGAAAGTCGAGGTGTGGCAGCTCGTCAAGAACAACGGCGCCCCGCCTTCGATTCAGGGCGGCGACCTCGACGTGACGAATGAAGAGCCGCTCAAGCGCGAGCTCGCCGACTTCGTCGACGCCGTGGCCTCTGGCCGCGCGCCGGTCGTGACGGGCGAGGACGGCCGCCGCGCGCTGGCGCTGGCGCAGCAGATCACGGATAGAATGACGGCGGCATAATCACGAAGTCACGAAGGCAACGAAGGACACACGAAGAACGTTTTGTCCAAAAAATGCTTCGTGCGACTTCGTACCTTCGTACCTTCGTGATATAGAAACTCCGGAATGTACTCAGACCTTGACGACTTTCTCGCCGACCTCGATCGCCGGAAGCTGCTCGCGCGGATCGGCGAGCCGGTGAATCCGGATCTCGAGATTGCGGCCGTCACCGATCGCGCCTGCAAGTCGCCAGGCGGCGGCCCGGCGCTCCTGTTCGAGAAGCCGACCGGCTTCGCGATTCCCGTCGCCAGTAACGTGTTCGGCTCGATGGAGCGCATGTGCCTCGCGCTCGGCGTCGAGGCGCTCGATGATCTCGCGCGCGAGATCGACGAGCTGATGGCGCCGCAGATGGCCGTTTGAGCGATTTGCTCCCCAAGACGGTGAAGGACGCGCCGTGTCAGGAAGTCGTGCGGCGCGACGGCGCGCTCGACGAGCTGCCGATTCTGAAATGCTGGCCCGAGGACGGCGGCCGGTTCGTCACGCTGCCGCTGGTGTTCACCAAAGATCCCGAAACCGGGATGCGCAACATCGGGACGTATCGCATGCAGGTGTTCGATGGCCGCACGACTGGCATGCATTGGCAGCGCCACAAGGGCGGCGCGCAGCACTACCGCGTGGCTGAGCGCCTCGGACGCCGGCTAGAGGTTGCGGTCGCGCTCAGTCCTGAACCGGTGCTGACCTACTGCGCGACCGCGCCGATGCCCGAAGGGCTCGACGAGCTTCTGCTCGGCGGGTTCCTGTCACGCCGGCGAATCGAGATGGTGAAGTGCGTCAGTGTGGATCTCGAAGTGCCCGCCAGCGCCCACATCGTCCTCGAAGGCTACGTCGAGCCAGGCGAGCGACGCCGCGAGGGGCCCTTCGGCGATCACACCGGTTTCTATTCACAGCCCGACGAGTATCCGGTCTTCCATCTGACGTGTCTCACGCAGCGCAAGCGGCCGACGTATCTCACGACCATCGTCGGCATCCCGCCGATGGAGGACTACTATCTCGGACTCGCGAGCGAGCGGATCTTCCTGCCGATGATCCG
>QHWL01000298.1:10846-16671 GCA_003222555.1 Acidobacteriota bacterium
ACTTTCCGGCGGAGGGCATCTTCCACAATCTGGTCATCGTCTCGATCGACAAGCGCTATCCCGGCCACGCCAGGAAGATCATGAGCGCCTTCTGGGGCCTCGGCCAGCTGATGTTCTCGAAGACCATCATCGTCGTCGACAAAGACGTGAACGTGCACGACGTGCGCGAGGTCGCCTGGATCGTGGGCACCCATATCGATCCGCTGCGGGACGTGCAGATGACGCGCGGTCCCGTGGACGATCTGGACGATGCGGCCGACCTGCCGGCTTACGGCGGCAAGATGGGCATCGATGCCACCCGCAAGTGGGCGTCGGAAGGGTACACGCGCTCGTGGCCGGCGCGCATCGTCACCACCGAACAAGCGGGCCACAAGGCCGCTGAAATCTGGGGGCGGTTGAAAACGACGTAAATCGTAGCTCATAGATGACCAATCGTAGATAACATGAATGCCCTGCCTGTGACCGACGCCGAGATCACCGCGCTCGCCGCCACCCACGACATCATCAACCTCGGGATGCTTGCTGACGAGGCGCGCCGGCATCGTCACGGCACGCGCACGACATTCGTGCGTGTCGCCGACGTCGCGGCCGAACCGGGCGCCCCGCTCGTGTGGCCTCGGTCAGCCGGAGAAATCCGCGTCGTGGGCGCTCCCTCGAGTCGGTCGGCGGCCATCGAGCGCGTGAAAGAGATCGCCGCCCGCGCGAGCGGCGTCCCGGTGTCTGCCTTCTCGCTGGCCGACATCGAACAACTGGCGGCACGCGAAGGGGTCACCCTGCGATCACTTCTCGAAGAGTTGCGCGCGGCGGGAATGGAACTTGTGGCCGAGGCGCCGTTCGATCAACTGCCCGATCCTGGTCGCTCGATTGAAGAGGTCAACATCTCTGGACTCGCCCTTGCACGGCTTACAATCCAGCAGTTGCCGTCGGCGGATGTCCCAGCGCTGCTCAAAGGCGTCGCTCGTCTGCAGCAGGCCGTGGCGGTCATCCGTGCGTTCGCGCCGTTACCGCGCAAGCTGAACCCCGCCGTTCCCACCACCGGGTACGACGATGTGAAACGAGTGGCCCTGGCACGGCTGGTTGTCGGCAACGTACCGTCGATTCAGGTGGACTGGGCTCTCTATGGACCGAAACTCGCACAAGTGGCGTTGACGGTCGGCGCCGACGACGTCGATGCCGTGTCGGCCGAAGATCAGACGACCCAGGGGCCGCGGCGTGCACCGCTGGAGGAAATTCGCCGCAACATCCGTGCGGCCTGCCAGGAACCGATGGAGCGCAACGGCCGGTTCGAGTCGCTTCCCCGATGACGCCCGTTCGTCTCGGCGCCGTGGGATACCTCAACGCGCGCCCGCTCGTTTACGGTCTCGAGCGGTCCTCGCGTTTCGACATTCGATTCGATGTGCCGTCGGTCTGTGCGAACTTGTTGCACGAGGGCCGAATCGACGTCGGCCTGATTCCCTCGATCGAATATTTGCGCGGACCGGCCGAAGCCGGACCCTACCGCATCGTCCCCGACCTGGCGATCGCCTCTCGCGGAGAAGTCGCGTCAGTTTCGCTCTACACGAGGAGGCCGATATCGGAGGTGCGATCGATCGCCATGGACACCAGCTCGCGGACGTCGGTCGCGCTCGTTGGTGTGTTGTGCGCGAGATTGTTCAAGATTCAGCCCGTGATCGAAGCACGAACGCCGGATGTGACAGCGATGCTGGCCGACTGCGACGCGGCGCTCATCATCGGCGACATCGCCCTGCTGACCGATCCCGCCAAGGTCCGGCTAGAGCCGGACACTACGGACGGAGGGGTTCGGTCCGGGCCGGCCACGAGTTACGGAGGGGTTCGGTCCGAGCCAGACACCACGCACCCGGGGCTTCTTACGGTGCGGTTTCGTCCGATGTTGAGGCGTACGTAGTGTCCGGCTTTAGCCGGACCGCCGAGAGAATCGACCTGGGTGAGGCGTGGACCAAGTGGACCGGCCTGCCATTCGTCTATGCGTTCTGGGCTGGGCGCTCCGGCTCGTTGAAGGCAGCCGACGTCGAGGCGCTTCAACAGGCGCGGGACGCCGGGGTGCTTTCGCCCGACGAAATTGCGCGCGAGTACTTCCCTGGCGCGCCCGCCCACCAGGCGATGGGCGCGCGTTACCTGCGGGATAATATCAAGTACTCGCTCGGCGACGAGGAACGCGCCGGTCTGGAGCTGTTCTATCGGTACGCAGCCGAAATCGGCGACGTCGCAAGTGCCGGCGCGTTGCGGTTTTTCTAATGGCTGGTTCCGGTGTCTGGAAAAGAGGTCGTACTCCTTTTTGGCTGAGACGGCTTTGAGAAAAGGGGTACGACCCCTTTTCGGTGTCCGGCGAGATGATGACTGTCGAACGCGTCGCGAAGAAGGTCCGATCCGGCGAGCGGCTGAATGCCGCCGAAGCATTGGAGTTGTATCGCCGGGCGCCGACACCGCTTCTCGGTGAGCTGGCCGACGGCGTTCGCGTACGCAAGCATCCCGACGGCATTGTCACCTATATCATCGACCGCAACGTCAACTACACGAACGTCTGCGTCGCGAGATGCAACTTTTGCGCCTTCTACCGCCCCGTGGGGTCGCCCGAAGGATACGTGCTCGGCTTCGACGAGCTGTTCCGCAAGATCGACGAGACCATCGCGGTTGGCGGCATCCAGCTCCTCTTGCAGGGAGGGCACAATCCGGACCTGCCGCTCACGTGGTACGAAGATCTGTTCCGCGCGATCAAAGAACGCTATCCGGCCTTCAAGCTGCACGCGCTGTCGCCACCTGAAGTCATTCACTTGTCACGGTTGTCGCAACTGCGAGTGCCTACCGTAATCGATCGGCTCATCTCCGCCGGTCTGGACAGCATTCCAGGCGGCGGGGCGGAGATCCTGGTCGATCGCGTCCGTACGCTCCTGCACTGTTATGGCAAGGCGACCGCCGACGAATGGCTCGACGTGATGCGCCACGCCCACCGCGCGGGCCTGCGCACGACGGCGACGATGATGTACGGGACGGTCGAAACCGACGAGGAACGGCTCGAGCACCTGCTGCGGCTCCGTGCGCTGCAGGACGAGACGAAAGGTTTCACCGCGTTCATCACGTGGAGCTATCAGCCCGACCACACCGAGCTCGGCGGCTTGGAAGCAACTGGCATCGATTACCTGCGCACGCTCGCCCTCGCTCGCATCGTCCTCGACAACTTCGACAACCTGCAGGCGTCGTGGGTGACCCAGGGCGGAAAAGTCGGGCAGTTGAGCCTCGGCTACGGCGCCAACGACATGGGCAGCGTGATGATCGAGGAGAACGTCGTTCGCGCCGCCGGCGCCAGCTACTGCATGGACGAAGTCGAGATCGTCAGAAACATCGAAGATGCCGGATTTGCCGCCAAACGCCGCAACATGCATTACGACATCTTGGGCGATCCGATTTTCCGCGAGCGTGAGGTGCCGCGCATGCTGGAGCTCGCGACCGCGCGCGCCGAGGGCGATACGAGCGTTCCGGAGGAGCTGCTGAAATATGCGGCGAGAAGTCAGGCGGGCAAACGGCTGCGCGTCATTCCCCATTGATCCGCTACCACGCGTCCTGGGTGCTGCCCATCTGCGAACCGCCAACGAGCGACGGCTGGATCGTGGTCGATCGCGACCGCATCGTCGCGCTCGGCCGTCGCGCGCCTCCCACCGACGGCGCCCGCGACGTCGAGTTGGGACACGTGGCGGTGATGCCGGGTCTTGTCAACGCGCACACCCATTTGGAGCTCTCGTATCTGCGTGACGAGGTGCCGCCGGCGCCAGCGTTTGTCAAATGGGTCCGCGCCGTGATGGCCGCGCGGCGCCAGCGCCCCGATCCGCAGGCGCCCGAGATTCTGGATGCGGTCGATCGTGCTGTCGGCGAAGCCATTGCCTGCGGTACGGCGGTCGTCGGGGACATCAGTAACACGCTGGTGACTTTCGGACCGCTCGCACGCAGCCGGCTCGCGGCGGTCGTCTTCTACGAGCTCATTGGGTTCAATACGGCCGACCCCAGCGGTTTCGTCGAGCAGGCGCACCAGAAGATGGCGGCGTTGATGCCGACCGAGCGCGTGCGCGCGAGCCTCGCGGCCCACGCACCGTATTCGGTTTCGCCGCTGGTGTTCCGCGCGCTTCGCCACGCGGTCGATCGCGATCCGTTTTCGCCGTGCAGCGTGCATCTCGCGGAATCGGTTGAGGAGGTCGAGTTCGTTCTGACCGCCGGCGGGCCCTGGCGCGAACTGCTGGAGGAACTAGGCGTGTGGGATCCGGACTGGGTCGCGCCGGCGGTCAGCCCGGTCCAGTACCTCGATGAGTGCGGCTTCCTCGATGGGGGCGTCCTCGCGGTGCACGGCGTGCAGATGACGACGGAGGATCTGGCTCGGCTCGCCGCGCGCGGCGCCACACTGGTGACCTGCCCACGAAGCAACGGCCACACCGGCGCCGGCGCGCCGCCGATCGAGGACTTCTACAAATCGGGCGTCCACGTCGCTGTGGGAACAGACAGCCTGGCGAGCGCGCCCGACCTGAACGTCTTCGGCGAGCTGGCCACGTTGCGGGCGCTCGCGCCGGCTGTGCCGGCCTCGGCGCTCCTCGACAGCGCGACACGAGAGGGCGCGCGGGCGCTCGGATTCGATGCCGAGTACGGGACCATCGAGCCGGGCAAACGCGCGCGGCTGCTGGCGGTTGACATTCCGCCCGGCACCGTCGATGTGGAAGAATACCTGGTCGGCGGGATCCATTGCTGATTGCTGATTGCAGATTGGAGAATGCAAGTTTATTTCTGAATTGAACCAACCAAATCAGCCATCATCGATTTGCAATCATCAATGTTCAAGCGACTGTCCGTTTATCTCTCCTTTGTCCGGTTCAGCCACTCGGTATTTGCGCTCCCGTTTGCGCTCGCGGGCGCTTTGCTCGCCGCGCGCCGTGGGCCCGTGACGTGGACCGCGATCGGCTGGATTCTTCTGGCCATGGTCGCGGCGCGAAGCGCGGCGATGGGTTTCAACCGCCTCGCCGACGCCCGTCTCGACGCCTTGAACCCCAGAACCGCAAACCGCGAGTTGCCGCGCGGCGCGATGAGCAGGCGCGAGGCCGCCTGGTTCGTCGTCTTCGCGTCGGTCATCTTCATGGGTGCGGCCTGGCGCCTGGGGCCGTTGTGCCTGGCCTTGTCGCCCGTGGCGCTGGCGATCGTGTTCTGGTACTCGCTCGCCAAGCGGTACACGACGTGGACGCAGATGTTCTTGGGGCTGGCAATGGCGGTCGCGCCGGTCGGCGGCTGGCTGGCGGCTGGCGGCCGCGGCGGGTGGGAGCCGTGGCTCCTGGGGGTCGCGATCGGCACATGGGTCGGCGGCTTCGACGTTCTGTACGCGTGCCAGGATCTGGCGTTCGATCGCGTGCACGACCTCCGATCGATTCCGGTCCGCTTCGGAGTGCCGCGGTCGCTTGCCATCTCACGCGTCATGCACGGCGTCGCGGTGACGTGTCTGTTCGCCTTGTCGTGGGTGACGCCGCTCCCGCGCTTTTATCAGATCGGTGTCGGGATCGTCGCCGTGCTGCTCGCCTACGAACAATCGCTCGTTCGCGCGGACGATTTGTCGCAGGTCAAACGCGCGTTCGATATGAACGGCTACGTGGGCATCCTGTATCTGCTCGTGCTGGCGGCGTCCATCTATGGGGGCTGAGGCGCGGCCGTCGTTCGCCCTCGCGATCACCGGCGCGAGCGGCGCGGTCTATGCGGTCCGGACGCTGGCCGCACTCCTGTCGCGCGCGGTGGACGTGGAGCTCGTCGTCTCCGATTACGGCCGCCGGCTTCTACGTGAC
>QHWL01000299.1:0-425 GCA_003222555.1 Acidobacteriota bacterium
CATCCAAGCGCGCGCTCTACGGCACCGGCGGCTTGAATGCGGTGAAAGCGGAGGCGCGTGCCGCGAAAATGACGCGCGGATCGGTCGCGGCGGTGCTCGTCCCGGGAAAGCCCGACAGCGCCGGCGCGCAATTCTTCATCTTCGTGGTCGACCAACCGGCACTCGACAACAAGTACACGGCCTTCGGCCGTCTATCCGACGGCCTCGAGGTCGTTCAGAAAATTTCCGAGACGCCGGTCGACGCCGCGGGCCTGGCGACCGAACGCGTCGAGATCAGGCACGTCACGATTCGAGATACGCCGCCTCCGATGCCGGAGCCGTTTTCGACCCAATCGCCGCAGGATCTCGCGTCGTACCGCGCCGTGCTCGACACGAGCGCGGGACCGATCACGGTCGAGTTGTTTCCGGACAAAGCACCCGGGCAC
>QHWL01000299.1:509-1108 GCA_003222555.1 Acidobacteriota bacterium
AGCCGCGCGGCCCCGCTCACCGAGAAGCAGCAGAAGCTCGTTCGCACCTTGCAGCCGGAGTTCAACGACACCAGGCACATCAAGGGAATCATCTCGATGGCGCGCGGCGACGACCCGGCGAGCGCGACGACGTCATTCTTTATTTGCACGGGAGTGTCAGCGGCGCTCGACGGTCAGTACACGGCGTTCGGACGGGTCGTGGACGGCATGGCGGCCGTCGAGGCGATCGAGGCGGCGCCGCGCAACGGCGAAACGCCGGTCACTCGGATCGAGCTCAAGACGGTGCGCGTGGAGCGGCGGCCTTGAGCGCCAACCCTCACTGATAGTTCGCGACGATGTCCGCCGTTCACCACACTCGGCCCGGCAAACCGACGGTCGCCCGGCGCCGGCACGCCATCTCCAACGAGACGCGAGCGTCCAAACCGCAAAGACTCTCCGCACTGCCGGCCAGCATCTGGTGGCGTGCCGGCCTGATCGTCCTGGCCGGCGCCCTCGCCTATTCGAACAGCCTGTCGGGTCCGTTCGTCTATGACGACGAGCTCTCGATCGTCGAGAATCGATACATTCGCCAGTTGTCCTCGCCGGCGCGCGTCCTCTTT
>QHWL01000299.1:1155-6229 GCA_003222555.1 Acidobacteriota bacterium
GCGATCAATTACGCTGTGGGAGGACTGGAGGTTCGCGGTTACCACATCTGGAACGTGGCGACTCACATTCTCTGCGCGCTTCTGCTGTTCGGCGTCGTCCGGCGGACACTGAACCTGGCGAGTCTCCAGTCTCGGTTCGCTGGAACGTCGACCGATGTTGCCTTCGCGGTCGCGCTCATCTGGATGCTGCATCCCCTGAACACCGAGGCCGTCGACTACCTCACGCAGCGGACCGAGTTGATGATGGGCCTGTTTTACCTGGCGACGCTGTACGCCGCCATACGTGCGTACGCCTCGCCGCGGGCAGCGCTCTGGCAGACGGCCTCGGTGTTGTCGTGCGCTCTGGGCATGGCGTGCAAAGAGTCGATGGCGACGGCGCCGTTCATGGTCGTTGTGTACGACGCGATTTTCGTCTTCGATTCGCTCAACAGCGCAGTGCGCTCCCGCAGGCGCTTGTATGCGGGTCTCGCCGCGACGTGGCTGGGACTGGCCGCCCTGATGTGGTCGGGCCCGCGAGTGCATTGGGCTGGGTTCTCCACCGGGGTTCATCCGTGGACGTACCTGCTCAATCAGAGCGTCATGATCGCGCAGTATCTCCGCCTTGCGGTCTGGCCGCGATCGCTGGTGTTGAATTACGGTTTGCCCCTTCCGCTGTCGCTCGGCGACGTGATGCCGTACGCGCTGCTCGTCGGCGTCCTGCTTCTGATGACGGTCGCAGCGTTGTTCTGGCAGCCCAAGCTGGGCTTCCTGGGAGTCTGGGTTTTCGTGACCCTGGCTCCAACATCGAGCATCGTGCCGATCGCTACCGAGGTGGGAGCGGAACGTCGCATGTACCTGCCGCTCGCCGGGCTCGTCGTGCTCGCCGTCGTCGGCGGATCGCTGCTGTGGGATCGTTTGAGGAACGTGTGGCCAGAGCGCACCAGGCTGGCGACCGCACGAGTGGCGTCATTCAGCGCGGCGTTGGTTGTGGCACTCGTGTCGACGGCGTTTGCCGCCGGCACTGTCGCCAGGAACCGCGAGTACAGGTCGGCTCTTTCCCTCGCTCGTACGGTGCTCGCCCGGCGGCCCTCGACCATGGCTCACTACATGATGGGGACCTCGTTGATGGACGAGGGGGATCACGACGGCGCCGTGATGCACTTGCGCGAAGCGATCCGCGGCGACCCACGGGCCCGCTATTCGCTTGGCCTCGAGCTGTTCAAGGAGGGGAAGCTCGACGAAGCGGTCAAGGAGCTGGAGGTGTTTGTCCGTGAGAAGCCGTTGCTGCTCGAAGTCGTTCCGGCGCGGACGCTCATGGGCCGCGCGTTCTTGACGCAAGCGAAATGGGACGATGCCGTCAAACAATTCCAGATGGTGTTGATGATGACGCCGTTGAACGTCGAAGCCGAGGGCCTGCTTGCGGAGGCCTTGTTCAAACAGCAGACCTTCGGCGAAGCCATCGTCCACTACCGCGCGTACTTGAAGTACCGCCCGAACGACGCGAACATGCTCGGCAATCTGGGGATTGCGCTGGCGGCGTCCGGCAAAAATGACGAAGCGATCTCGGCGTTTCGGCGCGCCGTCGAGCTCACTCCTCAGGACGGCGGGGCGGAGCGAAATCTTGCGAACGCGCTCTTGGACAATCGCGATTTCACCGGCGCTGCCCTGCATGCCCAGCGGGCCGTGACGCTCAGGCCTGACGATGCTGTCGTTCACGATCTACTCGGTCTCGCCCTGGCCCAACAAGGCCAGCTCGATGAGGCCGAGGCCGAATTCAGGCGGGCTCTGGAGATCGACCCGACCGACGGCGAGGTGCGGGGGCACCTCGCGGCCGTCCTGCGGTTGAGAGGTTCGTCGGCAAGAGTGCCGCCGAAGGCTGGTGGACCATCGCCGCGCGCCGGCTCGGGCCCGCCCTGAGCGCGAGGCTTGGTGAACAAATCACGTTCAACGCAGAAACCGCAGAGAGATTCTGTTGGAAGGCAACCACGAAAGCACGAAGACACGAAGAAAGCCAACATGACTTTTCGTGTTTTCGCGTCTTCGTGGTTGCATTTACCGTGAGCTCTGCGTTCAAAGACGTCGCATTTCTTACGATGGAGGGACGCGAGTCACTTTGACGACGACGCCAACCAGATACTCGAGCTGAATGCGATCGCCTGCCTCCAGGTTGTGTGAGACCGCTTCGGGACCAACGCGCGCGACGTGAATCTGGCCATCGGAATCTTCGACGTCGGTGAAGTACACGTCCCACGACACCTGGCCGTGGATGCTAATCGGTTGGACCTTTTTCAGAATCCCGTCGCGCGTTCCTTTGAGCATCCGACCCCCAAATAAATCACCTTCAACGCAGAGACCGCTGAGGACGCCGAGAAGAAATGCCCATACGGTATCACTCCTTCGTACGTAGTGTCCGCCTTTAGGCGGACCTAGTCCACGTCGGCGCCAAACGGCAGCAGCCGGTCGGGCTGGTCCGCTGGGTCGAGCTCGCCGCAGAAGTTGTGGACGCTGACGCCGAGCAGGCGAACAGGGCGGTGGCCGGCGTCGGTCTTGTCCAACAGTTGCAAGGCGCGGGCAATCACGTCGGCTTCCCTGCGCGTCGGCGCTGTCGTATGGCTGCGGGTGATCGTCGTGAAGTCGGAGTACCGCACTTTGATCGTGACACTCCGCGCAAGCAGCGTCTTGCGCGTCAGCCAGGCGACGGCGTCGGGCGCCATTTCGGCGATTTCCCCACGAATGAATGACAGGTCGGTCAGGTCTTCCGGGTAGGTGTTCTCGGTGCCCGAAGACTTTGCCTCGCGGTTGGGGACGACCGGCCGTTCGTCGACGCCGTTGGCGAGCTGGCGCAGCCAATCCGCAAGGCTGCCAACGGTGTCGCGCAGAGCCTGAGGCTCCACCGCGCGCACGTCGACGAGCCGCTCGATGCCGCGGGCGCGCAGCTTGCGGGCGGTGACCGGTCCTACCCCCCAAAGCGCGTCGACCGGGAGCTGCTGAAGAAAAGGCTCGACGCGATCGGGGCTGATCACCGTCAAGCCGTCAGGCTTCTTCCAGCCCGACGCAATCTTCGCGAGGAATTTGTTCGGCGCGACGCCGGCCGACGCCGTCAGTCCGGTCTCCGCGCGAATGCGGTCCTTCAGCCGGCGCGCAACAGGCGTCGCCAGCCCCTCGCCCCATGCGTTTTCCGTGACGTCCAGGTACGCTTCGTCGAGTGACAGCGGCTCGACGAGCGGCGTCACTTCGCGAAAAATCGTGAATATCGTGGTCGATGCCGCTTTGTAGCGGGCGAAGTCGGGCGGTACGATAACGAGCGCCGGGCAGAGCCGCACCGCCTTGGCCATCGACATCGCCGAACGCACGCCGAACTCGCGCGCCTCGTAGCTGGCGGCGGCGACGACACCCCGGCGCGTCGGCTGACCGCCGACCGCCAGTGGCTTACCGCGGAGGGCCGGATTGTCGCGCTGCTCGACCGACGCGTAGAACGCGTCCATGTCGATGTGAAGGATTCGCCGCACGCTGTTAATTCCGCATTGTAAATTGTAAATTGAGCCATGCCCCAGTTCATCTACACCATGAAGGGCCTCGGGAAGGTACACCCTCCCGACCTCAAAGTTCTCGAAGATATCTGGCTGTCATTCCTTCCAGGCGCGAAAATCGGCGTCCTGGGCATGAATGGCGCAGGAAAGAGCTCGCTGCTGCGCATCATGGCCGGGGAAGACGCGAGCTTTCTCGGCGAGGCGTTTCCCTCGCCGGGCACGACGGTCGGTTTTCTCTCGCAGGAGCCCCGGCTCGACGCCGCCAAAACGGTGCTTGGCAACGTCGAGCAGGGCGTTTCGGACATCCGGGCGCTCCTCGACCAGTACGACGCCATCAACACGAGGCTCGGCGAAGAGCTGTCGCCCGAGGAGATGGAAAAAGTCCTCGACGAACAGTCGCGGATTCAGGACCGCATCGACGCGACCAACGCGTGGGAGCTGGACTCGCGCCTCGAGCTGGCGATGGACGCGCTACGCCTGCCGCCGCCCGATACCGACGTCAGCACGCTCTCGGGCGGCGAACGGCGGCGGGTCGCGTTGTGCCGGCTTCTGTTACGCTCGCCCGATCTGCTGCTCCTCGATGAACCCACCAACCATCTCGACGCCGAATCGGTCGCCTGGCTCGAGCGCTTCCTCAAGGACTATCCGGGCACCGTCGTCGCCGTCACGCACGATCGCTATTTTCTCGACAATGTCGCCGGCTGGATTCTCGAGCTCGATCGCGGTTCGGGGATTCCCTGGGAGGGGAACTACTCATCGTGGCTCGACCAGAAGCAGCAGCGACTGCAGCTCGAGGAACGCAAGGAAGACAAGCGGCAGCGCACGCTCCAGCGCGAGCTGGAATGGATCCGGATGTCGCCGCGCGCGCGCCAGGCCAAAGGGAAAGCGCGTCTCAACGCGTACGAGGACCTGCTGCGCGAAGAGACCGCGCAAAAAATTGACACAACCGAAATCTACATCGCTCCGGGTCCCCGACTCGGCGACCTCGTCGTCGAGGCGCGTCACATTCGGAAAGCGTTCGGCGACAACCTCCCTGCCGAAGGGTGGCATCGTCGGCGTGATCGGGCCCAATGGCGCCGGAAAGACGACGCTGTTCCGGATGATCACCGGCCAGGAGAAGCCGGACGCCGGGACGATGAAGGTCGGCGAGACGGTCAGGATTGGTGTCGTCGACCAGAGCCGCGACGCGCTCAACGCGGACAAGACGGTCTGGGAGGAGATCTCTGGCGGGCACGACGAGCTGCAGATAGGCAAGCGCGCGGTGGCCTCGAGGGCGTACGTCTCGTGGTTCAACTTCAAAGGCGCGGGGCAGCAGCGGAAGGTCGGGTCGCTTTCAGGCGGCGAACGCAACCGCGTGCATCTGGCGAAGCTGCTGAAGTCGGGCAGCAACCTGCTGCTGCTCGACGAGCCGACCAACGATCTCGACGTCGACACCCTGCGGGCGCTTGAAGAAGCGCTGGTGAATTTCGCCGGCTGCGCCGTCGTGATTAGCCACGATCGGTGGTTCCTCGACCGCATTGCGACGCATATGATCGCGTTTGAAGGCGACAGCCAGGTGGTGTGGT
>QHWL01000299.1:6309-6818 GCA_003222555.1 Acidobacteriota bacterium
GGTGGGGCAGGTGGGGCGGGAGGGAAAGGCGGCGTGTTCGGTCGTGGCGCGGGACTTTAGTCCTGCGAGTTTTGGCCCAACACCTCGTTTGCCCTGGCGGCGTCTTCCGTCCTGACCAGTAACTCGACCCCTCTCCCGACCCACAGGCCGGGTTGAACGCCCCCCGCGTCGTCGGCTTGAACAATCGACTGGATGTCCGCCGCTTCGAGCGCGCTCTTGGCGAGCTCGGCATCGAAGGGGTTCAGGAACGTCCGCACGATGACGAGGCCGGCGTCACTCATACGCGTGCCTCGCGAGCGTGTGATACACCGAGCGGTGTGGATCGTGCCAGCGGGTCATCACCCGGCGAAGGCGGGCCGATACACGCTGAACCAGGCTGCCGGCGCGGCGTCCCCCGGTTTGTCCGTCCGAGGAACCACTCTGCATGATCTGACTGGCCAGTGCGACGCATGTGTCGCAGATGTACACTCGAGGTCCGGCGACCAATTTTTCGACCTCGAAATCGCGTT
>QHWL01000300.1 GCA_003222555.1 Acidobacteriota bacterium
AACTTTGCGACGACGGTCATCGCCGGCGACTCGAGCCCGGTTTTCGCCGTCGATTCGACGAACGAGAGCGCGCGCATGCCCTCGAGCTTCGCCAGGAGGGCGGCCACTTTGTCGTTGTCGACGTCGCCGGCATTCGGACTGACACGGCGCCACTTGTCCGGCGCGGTGCCGGCGTCCTTCCCGGCGGCCTTCGTCTTTTCGAACGCAACTGTCTGACCGTTCCGCGTCATCTCCATCCGGTTCGCCGTGTAGGCGCGGAACGCGAAGATGTCCTTGCGGCGATACTCCTCGGCGTTCTTCCTGAGATCGTCGGCGAGGGTCTTGTCCATTGTCATCACTGCCGGCTTGGACGCGTCGCGCGCGTACACCGTGTTGTCGTCGGCCTTCCCACCGACGAGCAACGTGGCCTTTGCGCTTCCAACGTTCACCTGCAGCGTGACGTCGGGTTTATCGAGGCCGTACTTTTTCAGATCGGCAGCGCTGGGTTCGTTGGAGACGAAGGATTTCATCCGCGCCGTCTGCACGCGCCCGATGAATCCCTCAACGGATCCAAGATCCGCGAGGGCCTTCAGCGGTTTGGCGATCTTCCACTCGCCGCCATCTTTCGCGAGCTGCAGGCTCTGCCCCCCGGCGTTCACCTCGAAGCCGTCGACTTTGTCGCGATCGAACTTGATTAGTGTCTTGTCCCGAAGATCGAAGGTCGACCGGTTGAAGGTCTGCTCCTGGAAGGCGGCGATGAGGAAGACGCGCTTCTCGTCGTTGCGCTTTGCGAACAGATCCGCGCCTGTGGGCGATTTGTCGCCGATGAGCAGGCGGCGGGAGTCTTTGTCGCCGGTGGCCTTGAAATCGACCTCGATACGCGGCCCGGCGAGGCCGTAATCCTTCAAATCCGCCGGATTCTCGTCGACGACGCGGACGATCTCGACCTGTGCCAGGGCGCTCGTGACGCCGGACACTTCGGATTCGTCGGCAGGAACGGCCGCCGGTTCGACGAGCTGCCATCCGGCGTCGCCCTTCTTGAGCGCCGTCGTGGCGCCCGACTCCGACTTAATCCGCAGGTCGCCGATCTTGTCGGCCTGGACCGAAGCGAACACCTTTTCCTGCTTCGGTCCGGTGCCGCTCTCCGGTTGCTTCGACGTGACAAAATAAATGTAGGCACTCAGACCGGCCAGGACAACGATGAGCGCGATGGTGGACCACAAACCCCGCATTTACCGCCTCCGCCACCAGGAATACACGCCGGAACCGAAGATGAAGGCAGGAATGATGAGCAGCGACAGCAACATGATGTTGGTCTGCTGCGTCGCCGTCAGTGTGATCCGGCTGTCGTTGGGGCTCTTCGGGCGGATCGAAATCAGGTTTTCCTGCTGCGACAGCCAGCCGACGGTATTCAGGAACAGATCCCGATTACCTTGAATGCCCAGCCCCGAAGTGGCGACGAAATCGGAATCCCCGAACACGACAACGCGCGTCTCCGGCTTCGGGCCGTCGGCGGCCTCGCCCGGTTTGGCTGGCTCGGTGGACGGAGCCGACACGGCGGCGGCGATCGACACCGGGCCTTTCTTGTCGCCCTTCGCCTCGTCGAGCGACACCTGGCCCGACGTCAACAGCGCCTTCACATCAGATTCCGCCCAGCTCTTCGGGCTCGTCTCGACGAAGGTTTGCGCGATGTGACCGTTGACGCCGCCCATCACTGGCGTGGCCGAGCGCGCCAGAGGAAAAGCGGTGAGAAAGTTGAACCGCTGGGTAATCGGGTGCGAGGGATAGTTCGCTGCCACCGGCACCGACGCGTCGGTGCCGATGAGACGTCCCATCCCGCTGACGTCGACGACGACGTTGTCGGCGACCTCGATGCCCCAGTCGTGCGCCAATGCGATGAGGTTGGTCAGCGGCGGGCTGGTCGGCTTCTCTGGAGGATCCAATTCCAGCAAGAGCTTCCCGGCCTTGCCGAGATACTTCTTGAGCGCTTCGATCTCGTTCGGGAAGAAATCAATCCGCGGGCCCGCAACGACAATCACCGACGCATCGTCGGGCACCGAGCCGGTTTGCGCGAGCACGATCTTGTCGACGGTGTAGTTTTCGCCCTTGAGCGCCGTGGCGATGTCGTTGTAGCCCTCGCGCTCCGACGATGTCGTGTCTTTTTCGCCGTGCCCTTGCGTGAAATAGACCTTCTTCTGCTGGCCGGTCACGACTTTGATGATGCCGTTGGTGATGTCCTGCTCGGCGTCCGACGTCACGCGCTCGGTGCGGCCTTTGTAGTTGAACACGATCGTACCGTACTGCTGAACCTGGTTCTGCTTGGCGATGGCCGGTTTCTTGTCGGGATCGATGTATTCGGCCGAGACCCTCTTCGATGCATACTCGTATTCCTTGAGCTTGTCCTGGTAACGCTGGAACTCCGGCTCCTGCGCGAACACGAGAATCTGCAGCGGCGCATCCAGCTTGGCCGTTACGTTGCGGCTCTGATCGGACAAGCTGAACTGCTTGTTCACCGTCAGATCCCACCGCTTGTTTTGACGCGAGCCGATGTAGTTGATGGCGATGAGAATGCCGAGCACCACGAGGACGCTCGTCGCCGCCAGCGTGCCATAGCGCGCCTGACGGCCCGCGAACGCTTTCCCGATCTCCCGCCATTGCCCGAGCGTGTACGCCAGCACGCATACCAGGCCCGCCCATGCGAGGTAGAAGGCGTATTGCTCTTTCGCCGGCAGACCGAAGCGGATGGCAACGGCTGCAAAGACCAGCGCCGTGCCGAGCCAGCCGATGAGACTGAGAATTCGATTGACCATGGTGATCCTACCCGTCGGGGCTACGCGCGCCACCGCTCGCTATCGACCGACTTGGCGGTCAGGAAGAGCCCGAACGTAATGAAGCTCACGTAATAGATGACGTGCGTCGTGTCGATGACGCCTTTGCCGAAATCGTCGAAGTGGTCGATGATCGAGAGGTACTGGGTCAGGCTGTCGACCGTCGGCCCCGCGAAGCTGCCGATCCAGGTGATGATCCAGAGGAACAGGAACACGGTGAACGTGAGCATGAACGCGACGACCTGATTCTTCGTCAGCGTCGAGATGAAGAGCCCCACCGAGAGGAAGCAGCCGCCGAGCAGCAGCAGACCCAGGTAGGCGGTCAGGAGCGGCTTCCACTCGCGGCCGTACACGAACAAAATCGCGAGGTGAATCATCGACACCAGGAGCATGATGCCCCACAGCGCCAGCGCGCCTAGGAACTTGCCCATGATGATCTGAAAATCGGTGAGCGGAGAGGTGAGCAGCAGCTCGATGGTTCCCGACCGTTTTTCCTCCGAATACGTCCGCATCGTCACCATCGGCATGACGAACAGCACGAGAATGGTGACGTTCGTCATGAGCGGCCGGATCAACTGCTGGTTGATGTCCATCGCCTGCGGTCCCTGCCCGCCGAACTCGCTCATCTGCAGGCTCTGGCGGACGAAGTAGGCGAGGATGGCGACGTAGAAGTAGCCGTACAACAACGCGAAAAGCCCGATCACGATGTAGGCAATGGGTGACGCAAAGTACGACTTCAGCTCTTTGTGTGCAATCGCAAGGATGTTACTCATGCACGGGCTCTCCTTCGGTGATCGCCGGCATCGGCGTCGGTGTTTCTTCCGTCGTGAGCGAGAGGAAGATCTCCTCGAGGCTCATGCGCATCGGCCGCAGCTCGAGCAATCCCCATCCGTTGCTGACCACCGCCCGCGCCAGGTCGCGGCGCACGTCGCGCCCGTGCTGGCTCTCGATCTCGTACCCGACGAGGCCGTCGCGGCGGTCGGACTCGGCGACGCGCGTGACGCCCGCGATGCGCTGGAGGGCGCCCGCGGCGTCGAGCCCGTTGGTATCCACCTGCACGTACATCGTCTCCGACCCGCGCAGCCGCGCCGTGAGGTTGTCGGGCGTGTCGAGCGCCACCACGTGACCCTTGTTGATGATGACGACCCGCTGACAGGTCTGCGACACCTCGGGAAGGATGTGCGTGCTCAGGATGATCGTGTGATCGCCGGCCAGCTCTTTGATGAGCTCCCGCGTTTCGATAATCTGCTTGGGGTCGAGGCCTGCGGTCGGCTCGTCGAGAATCAGCACGTCCGGGTTGTGAACGATCGCCTGCGCGAGCCCGACCCGCTGGCGGTAGCCTTTGGATAGTTTCGAGCACAACCGGTCGGCCATGTCGTCGATTCGAGTGCGCTCCATTACCGCCTGAATCCGCTGCCGACGTTCCGCGGTCGGCACCCCTTTGATCTTCGCCACAAAGGTGAGGTATTCGATCACGCTCATGTCGGGATAAAGAGGCGGCGTTTCCGGCAAATACCCGGTCCGGCGTTTGGCCTCGATTGGCTGATCGAAAACGTCGAAGCCGGCGACAATCGCCTTGCCCTCGGTTGGCGGGATAAAGCCGGTGAGGATGCGCATCGTCGTCGTCTTGCCGGCGCCGTTGGGCCCCAGGAAGCCGAAGATTTCGCCGCGCTCCACGCGGAAGCTGACGTCCTCGACGGCCGTCACGCGCCCGTAGCGCTTCGTGAGGTGTTGAACCTCTATCACGAGGAACTCCTAATGTGTGCAGGACGAAAGTCCTGCGCGACTACGGTAGCCAGACCCAAAGTCCCTGCGCTACGAACCCTGCGCTGCCGGCCGCAACGGTCCTGCGTGATGTGCAGGGGGCCTGCGTCTCGCGCAGGAAGGCGCCGCCCGGCCGGCGCCCAACCGAAAATGCTACCCGAACCGCCCGAAATAGGGCAAGTTATCAGGAAAGCCCAAGCGAGGGCGGAGGCCCCATGTCAGTAGACGTCGGATCGGTAGCGCCGGACTTCACCCTTCCCGATCAGGATCGGCACCCCGTGACGCTCAGCGCCCAGCGCGGCCGGCCGGTCGTGCTCGCGTTTTTTCCCGCCGCGTTCAGCTCGGTCTGCACCAAAGAACTCTGCACCTTTCGCGATCAGCTGGCGCGGCTCAATAGCGCCAGCGCCCAGGTGTACGGGCTCAGTGTGGATACGTTCTTTGCCCTCAAGGCGTTTCACACCGACCAGAAGCTGTCGTTTCCCCTGTTGAGCGACTTCAACAAGCAGGTCATTCGCGACTACGGCGTGTTCAACGAGGACATGATCGGCCTCAAAGGCATCGCCAAACGCGCCGTCTTCGTGCTCGACAAGGACGGCGTCGTCCGCCATCGCGAAGTGCTCGACGATGCGCGGAACGAGCCGGATTATCAGAAGGTCTTCGACGCGCTCGCCTGACCGCGGTTCGCGCCGAGCCTAGCTCATCTTTGCGACGACAGCGCGCGAACCCCAAGGCTATAATTTGTCCCCACGCATGAAACCTGGGACGACCAAGACGAAGTGGAAGGCGATCGCCTGCGCGCTTGCGCTGTGCGGGAGCGTCCCGGCGCGCGCCCAGACGCTGCCCTCCGAACCCATCGTCTTTGCCGACGGCCGGGTCACGTTCGGCGGCGACGTCTCGGCGTCCTTCGCGCCCAAAGATACGGGCTATTTCAACTACACGGACTACCAGCATTCGGCGCTCCGGCTGCTGCGCATCGACTTCACGGGATCGCTCAAAGCGGGCGACCATCTCGCGGTGCTCGGAGAAGTGCGAAGCGAAAACGTCGGGAGCCCGCGGCCCTACGCACTATTCCTTCGGATCCGGCCGTGGACGGCGCGGCAGTTCGACATTCAGGTCGGCCGGGTGCCGCCCACCTTCGGCGCCTTCGCGCGGCGCACGTATGCGGCCGACAATCCGCTCATCGGCTACCCGCTTGCCTATCAGTACCTGACGTCGCTTCGTCCCGACTCGCTACCTGGCAGCGCTGACGAGCTGTTGAGAATGCGCGGCCGGGGATGGCTGTCGAGCTTCTCGCTCGCCAACCCGACGCCCGACCACGGCCTGCCGGTCGCGAGCGCATTCAGCTGGGACACCGGCGTGCAGATGCACGTGACGAGCGACTTCATCGAGGCGACGGCGTCGGTGACGGCCGGTACGATCTCCGATCCGCTCGTCACCGATGACAATTCCGGAAAACAGATCGCCGGCCGCGTGGCCGTCCGCCCGATCGTAGGCCTCATTTTGGGCGCGTCGGCGGCCCGCGGACCGTTCCTGACCGAGACGGCGTCGCAGAGCGCGATGGGCGAGGGTCGCAACGGCGATTTCACGCAGACCGCGTGGGGCGGCGACCTCGAATACTCGCGCGGCTACTATCTCGTGCGGTTCGAGACGATCGTCAGCGACTGGACCGTGCCGGCCGTGAGGGCTCCGCTGATTGACGGACCGCTCCGCGCGCTGGCGACTTCGGTCGAAGGCCGGTACAAGATCGCTCCCGGTCTCTACGCGGCCGCCCGCCTCGATCATCTCGGGTTCAGCGAGATCGTCGGCACGGCCAGGCGCGACACGTGGGACGCGCCGGTCACCCGGCTCGAGATCGGTGGCGGCTACTCCATCCAGCGAAATCTCATTTTCAAGGTCTCCTACCAACACAACACGCGCGAGGGCGGTCGCGTGCGGACGTTGAACCTGCCAGCGGCGCAGCTTGTGTTCTGGTTTTGATGGAAACTCAAAGGACACAAAGGGGACGAAGGACACAAAGGAGCAGGCCTGTGCGAGCGCTGCTCCTGTCTGTTGCTTCGCTTGTTTCCTTCGTGTCCTTCGTGCCCTTGGTGTCCTTTTTCCCACCCGCCGGGGTCCTGGCCGCTGGGGGTGGGACGATTCGCGGCCGCGTGGAGCTTCGCCGCGTCGCGCCGCCCGTCGAGCGCCGCCCGACCGTGTCGGAGCTCGGCGCGCCGGCCGCGCGCGATGTGTCGGACCGCCTGCGATCGGTCGTCTATCTGGAGTCGGCGCCACGGGGCGCCTTCGAGCAGAGCCGCCCGGGCCGCGCGGTGCTCAACCAGCGCGAGGAGCGTTTCGTTCCGCACGTGCTGGCGATCACGGCCGGGACGATCGTGGATTTCCCCAACAGCGATCGCATCTATCACAACGTGTTCTCGCTCTCGAAAGCCGCCCGGTTCGATCTCGGCCGATACGCCGCGGGCCACTCGGAGTCGCGCCGCTTCGATCAGCCCGGCATCGTGCGCGTGTTTTGCGACATCCACTCGCACATGAACGCGTTCGTCCTCGTGTTCAGTCATCCCTTTTTCGCGGTCACCGACGACGAGGGACGCTATCGCATCGAGAACGTGCCGGCGGGCACCTACAGCGTCATCGCCTGGAACGAAGGCGTCTCGTCCGAGCCGAGGCCGGCGACGATTTCCGATGGCGGAGCCGCCGAACTGGACTTCACGCTGCGATGACGCTCCTCTCCTCGCTGCGGGGCCGGATCTTTCTCGCGAGCGCGCTGCTTGCGGTCCTGTCGATTGGCGTCGCCATCTATCTCGTCAACGTCCGCGTGACGAACGAAGCCGAAGGCGCGCTGCAGCGCGAGATTCTCTCGACCGGCGCCCTCGTCGACCAGCTCCGCGCGACCCGCACGCAAACGTTCACGGTCATGGCCCGGCTCATCGCCGACCTGCCCAAGCTCAAAGCCGCCGTCGAAACCGACGACCCGCCAACCGTTCAAGACATCGCGGTCGGCTATCAGGAGCAGCTCAAGTCGCTATCAGGACCAGCTCAAGTCGAACCTCTTGCTCATCCAGAACGGCTCGGGCCAGGTGCTCGCCACCGTCGGCCCATCTCCGCGCGCCGCGAAGCGGGTCGCGGACCAGCCGGCCGTTGGTGAGGCGCTCGGCGGCCTGGAGAGGGTGAGCCTGCTGCCGCAGCCCGACGGCATCCTGCAGGTGGTGACCGTGCCGATCGCGATTGGACTCACGCAGCCGCAAATGCTCGGCACGCTCAGCGTCGGCTTTCTGCTCGATGATGTGTTCGCCTCCCAGCTCAAGGCAATCACCGGCAGCGACATCGCCTTCGGTATGGAGGGTCGAATTCTGGCGGCCACGCGGCCGCGCGAGGATTACGCCGCCCTGGCGGATCGACTGCACACGAGCGGCATCTCGACCGTCAAGCTCGGGGCGCAGGAGTACCTGGCGCTGCCGCGGCCGCTGGCGTCCATCGAGGGCCCGACGACAGGTGGTGGCGCGGTGGCCCTCATTCTGCGCTCGCGCACCGAGCAGCTGCAGCTTCTCGAGGCCATCCACACAGGGCTGGCGGCAACGGCTGTCTTCGCCGTGCTCCTCGCAACCCTTCTCAGCTTCGCCGTGGCGCGGACGATCACGCGCCCGCTGGCGGCCATTACCGACGTGATGCGCGAGGTCGCGGCGACCGGCGACCTCACGAGGAAGATTGCCGTGCGGGAGGCACGGCGCTGGGAAGACGAAGACGCGCGGCTCCTGGCCACGACGTTCAACACGCTGACCGATTCGATCGCGCGGTTTCAGCGCGAGATGTCGCAGAAAGAGCGCCTGTCGTCGCTCGGCCGGCTGTCGACCGTCATCGCGCACGAAGTACGGAACCCGCTGATGATCATCAAGGCGTCGCTTCACACGCTCGGTCGGCCTGACGTGAGCCCGGCGGCCATTGGCGACGCCGTCGCCGACATCGACGACGAAGTGGCGCGTCTGAACCGGATCGTCAACGAAGTGCTCGACTTCGCGCGTCCGATTCGCTTCGAGCTCGTGCCGACCGATGTCAACGCCCTCTGCCGCGAATCGGCGGCCGCGTCGCAGGCCACGGTCCCAGGTCCGCCGGTCCAATTCGATCTCGATCCCGCCGCGCCAGTCCTCAACACCGATCCCGAGCGGTTGCGCATCGCGCTCGTGAACATGCTCGTCAACGCCCGGCATGCGGTGAACGCCGCACACGGCGCAGCAGGGCGGATCCTTCCGGCCCCGCCGGAACTTTCCGACCCGAGGGAGCCGCTCATCTCCCTGAAGACGCGCGCGAATGCGAGCCACGTGACGATCGTCATCGCCGACCGCGGCGTCGGCATCGACGCGGCCGACCTGCCCCGCGTGTTCGATCCCTACTTCACGACCAAGCGTGGAGGCACCGGCCTCGGCCTCGCCATCGCCAAGAACATCGTCGAGGGCCTGAGCGGCACCCTTGCTGTCGCGAGCACGCCGGGGCGCGGCACGGAGATCCGCATCGACCTGTCGACCACATCCGTCGCGGGGGCCGACCGGCGCCGCTAATGATGGCCAACCGCCGCGGTTCGATCCTCCTCGTCGACGACGAGGAAAAGATTTTGAAGACGCTCGGCCGCGCGCTCCGCGACGCGGGACACGACGTGATGGAGACGACGAGTCCGCGGCAGGCACAGCGGCTTCTCGCCGAGCGAACCTTCGACCTGTTCGTCGTCGACAACGTCATGCCGGAGCTCGGCGGCCTGGATTTGATCCGCGAGTTTGTCGGCGCAACGCCCGAGGGAGAGCGCCCGCAGATCCTGATGATGACCGCGCACGCCACGGTCGAAAGCGCGATCGAGGCCATGAAGCTCGGCGCGCTCGACTATCTGCAGAAGCCCTTCGAGATCGACGAGCTGCTCGTCGTCGTCCGCCGCGCGCTCGAACATCAGCAGCTGCGCACCGAGTACCGGTATCTCGTGAGCGAGCGCGACGAGCAGTTCGGTCACTACGGGATCATCGGGCGCAGCCGCGCGATGGAAGAAGTGATCCGCCGCGCCGAAATGGTGGCCGAAACCAAGAGCACCGTCCTCATCACCGGCGAGACCGGCACCGGTAAAGAGCTCGTCGCCCGGGCGATTCACGACCGGAGCGCGCAGCGCGAGATGCCGCTCATCAAAGTGAACTGCGCGGCGATTCCCGAGACGCTTCTCGAATCCGATCTCTTCGGGCACGTGCGCGGCGCCTTCACGGGTGCAACGACGACCAAGAAGGGCAAATTCGCGCTGGCCGACGGCGGGACGATCTTCCTCGATGAGATCGGCGCCATCAGCCTCACCGTGCAGTCAAAGCTGCTGCGAGTGCTGCAGGAGCGCGAGTTCGAGCCGCTCGGCGCCGAGCGCACCGAGCAGGTCGACCTGCGCGTCATCGCGGCGACCAACCGCGATCTGCGGCAGATGGTCGCCGAAGGCAAGTTTCAGGAAGATCTTTTCTATCGCCTCAACGTCATTCCGATCGCGATTCCGCCGCTGCGCGAGCGCCGCGATGACATTCCCGCGCTCATCGATCACTTCGCCGCCAAACACGCGCAGCGGACGGGTCGGCGCTTCGACCGTATCGACGACGGTGTGCTCGCCAGCCTGCAGCAGTACGATTGGCCGGGCAACGTGCGCGAGCTCGAAAACACGATCGAGCGCGCCGTGGTGTTGTCGGCCGGTCCGACGATTGCCGCGCGCGCCGTGTCGGTTCTCGGGGCCGCGGCACCCCAGACCACCGGCCTGCCGTCCCTGAAGCTGCGCCAGAACACCGAATGGGTCGAGCGGGAAACGATCCGGCGTGCGCTCGAGAGCGCGGGCGGCGTCAAGAAGGACGCCGCTGAGCTGATGGGCATCAGCCAGCGCGCGTTGTCGTATTATCTCTCGAAGTACCGGCTGGAATCGTAGCGGTCCAAACAGATTTCACCTCCCATTACGCGAACCGTAACGACTTACCGCCCCGGTAATTTCGGTCACGGCAATCCCCTGGAATTCACGGCCGGATGTGTGTTGGAATGTTGGCACCTTGGTTGCCTCGGCGCGGGCGAACTAAAGGAGGTTCGATGCGTATTCGCGTGCTTCTGTTGTTGCTCCTGGCGGGGCTCACCGCCACGGCCTGTGATGAAAGCCTCTCGAAGTTGGCTGGGCCCACGCCCAATCTGGAGCCGACCTTCGCCAGCGTGCAGAGGGAGATCTTCGAAACCACCGACGCGGCGGGACGAGTCGCTCGAATCCACCGACACGGCGGGACGAGTCGCTTGCGTCAACTGCCACACGAGTACGGGCCGCAATCCGTCAGCCGGCATGAACCTGAATCACGATGTGGCCTACGATCAGATCGTCAACGTGTCGAGCTCGAGAAAGCCGGGAGCGATACGCGTGATTCCCGGCGATCCGGAGAACAGCTATCTCGTTCACAAGATCGAAGGACTGTCCGACATCGTCGGCGTCCGGATGCCCTTTAGCGGGCCGCCGTACCTGACCGACGGCCAGATTCTGATTCTCAAGCGCTGGATCGCGAACGGCGCGCCTCGCAACTAATCGATAAAGGAGCACATGTGAGACGTTCATTGACGATTCATGTACTGGCCGCGCTCGCCGCGGTCCTCATGTCAGCGTCTGTCGTTGTCGCGCAGGATGAAGACGATGCGGTGC
>QHWL01000301.1 GCA_003222555.1 Acidobacteriota bacterium
CTCAAGAACTACCCCACCATCAAGGAGAGTCGCGCTCGGGCGCAAGCGGCAGAGGAAGGAGTCGGCGTCGCTCGGACCGCGTACCTGCCACGGCTCGACATCATGTGGCAGGAGAACAGGGCGACGACGAACAACCTCTTTGGGCTACTGCTGCCACCATCGGTCGTCCCTGCCATTTCAGGGCCGGTGCTCGGCACGCGCTCACTCGGTGACAGCGTGTGGGGCAGCGCAGCTGGCGTACTGCTCTCGTGGGAAGCGGTCGACTTCGGCCAGCGCAAAGCCAGCCTCGACGTCGCGCGTGCACAGACCTCACTGGCGCAACACCAGACGGCCCTCACGGAGCTTGATGTGGCGTCCGCCGCGGCCGATGCGTTCCTCACCGTACTGGCCGCGGAGGAATCGGTTCGTGCGGCACGCGCGAATGTCGATCGGCTTCAAGTATTCGCGACCAACGTCCGTACGTTAGTGCAGAACCAACTTCGTCCTGGCGCTGATCAGTCGCGCGCCGAAGCTGAATTGGCGGTCGCGAACAATCAACTCAGTCAGGCCGTGCAGATCGCCGAGGTCGCACGAGCGTCGTTGGCTGATGCGATCGGGGCGGCCGGCATGTCATTCGAGTTGGCGCCAGGATCGCTGGCCGCGGTTCCGCAGTTCACCATCGAGCCGGCCGACTTGAAAACACATCCAGCCGCGCGTAGCGGACAGGCCGCTGTCGATGTCGTGCATGCGCGCCAGCGCACCCTCGATCGAGCGTACTACCCGCAGATCACGTTGCAGTCAGCGTTCGCGGGACGCGGATCTGGCGCGGAAGCTCCAGGTGTGCCGTCGTTCGGGAATGGTCTGTGGCTGCAGGTGCCGAATTGGGCCTTCGGCGCATCGGTGACGTTCCCGGCGTTCGACATTTTTTCCATCAACGCACGCAAGCGCGTCGAACTCCAGAACGAGTTGGCGGAGAGCGCGCACTACGAACGGACGATTCAAGCGTTGACGACCCAGGAGGCCAAAGCACGCGCGCTCATGAAGGCCGCGACCGACATCGCCACGAACACTCCGATCGAGCGCCAAGCCGCGACGGCCGGCGAGAGCCAGGCGCGCGCTCGGTATCAAAACGGCCTGGCCAGCGTGACTGAGGTGGCGGAAGCACAGCGGTTGCTCGCGCAGGCGGAAGCCGATGACGCGGTGGCGCGGTTCGGTGTGTGGCGCGCGTTGCTCGCGACGGCGCAAGCGCATGGCGATCTCACGCCGTTCCTTGAAAAGATCAGACCGTAACTAGACTGTTAGCGCTCTGGATCACTCACGTCAGGCCGCTCAGGGGAGGCAGTTCATGTGGTTAGTGTTCACGGCCATGCGGCGACCGATCACGATTCTCGTGGCCGTCATTTCCGTCGCTCTTGCGTCGATCATGGCGATCCAGCGAATGAAGGTCGACATCTTTCCGCAGCTTGGCGCGCCCGCCATCTACGTCGCGCAGCCATACGGCGGCATGGATCCGTCTCAGATGGAAGGGTACTTGACGTACTACTACGAGTACCACTTCCTCTACATCACCGGCATCGAGCACGTCGAATCCAAGAACATTCAGGGCATTGCCCTGATGAAGCTTCAGTTCCATCCCGACACGGACATGAGTCAGGCGATGGGCGAGGTGGTCGGGTACGTGAATCGCGCGCGCGCGTTCATGCCGACTGGTGCGGTCCCGCCCTTCATTATGCGGTTCGACGCCGGCAGTGTGCCGGTGGCACAACTGGTGTTCTCCAGTTCCACGCGTAGCGTCGCCGAAATGCAGGACATTGCCCTGAACCGGGTGCGGCCAATTTTCGCGACGTTGCCCGGCGTCTCGGCACCGCCCCCGTTTGGAGGCAGCCAACGCACGATCGTCGTGCGCGTCGATCCGGAAAAGCTTCGGCAATACCGGTTGTCGCCCGACGAGGTGGTCTTCGCGGTCAATCGGGCGTCGACGGTCTTGCCGTCTGGCAATGTCCGAACCGGCGACCTGATTCGCATCGCGTCAACGAATGCGACCCTGAGCGGCAACATTCAGGAGCTCCTCGACTCACCGCTCCGCATTGGTAACGGCCCGACGGTGTATTTGCGGGACGTGGGCACGATCACCGATACGGCCGACATCGTCGTCGGCTATGCGCATGTCGATGACAAGCGCACGGTCTACATTCCGGTCACCAAGCGTGCCGATGCGTCGACGCTGGCCGTCGTTCGAAACGTCCGACAGGCGCTGCCCGCGATGCGAGCTGTGGCACCTGAAGACGTCAAGATCGATCTCGTCTTCGACCAGTCCCGGTACGTCGTTGGTGCGCTGAATGGTCTGGTGGGAGAAGCCCTCCTCGGCGCGTTCTTGACAGGCTTGATGGTGTTGATCTTTCTGCGAGATCTTCGCAGCTCGCTGATTGTGATGATCACGATTCCCTTCTCGATCCTCTCAGCAGCCGTCTGCCTGTGGGTGACCGGACAAACCATCAACATCATGACGTTAGGTGGGCTGGCGCTGGCCGTGGGAGTCCTCGTCGATGAAGCCACCGTGGAAATCGAGAACATCCATACGCATCTGGCCACCGGTATGTCGAAGGCGCGCGCTGTCCTCGAGGCGTGCCAGAAGACCGTCACGGCGCGGTTCCTCTCGATGCTCTGCGTCTTGTCCGTGTTCATCCCGTCGCTCTTCATGTCGGGTGTCGGCCGCCAGCTGTTTGTCCCGCTTTCGCTCGCGGTCGGGTTCGCGATGATTTCCTCGTTTGTGCTCTCCAGCACCCTGGTGCCGGTGCTGTCCACCTGGATGCTCCGAGTGGGTCACCGTGGCACAAGCGGATTCTTCGAGAAGCTGCGCTCGTGGTATCGCAATCGGCTCGAATCGATACTTCGCCTTCGCTGGCTTGTGGTGGGCGGCTACCTCGTGGCGACGGTCGCACTGATTGTCATCATCTACCCGCGAATCGGGACTGAAATCTTTCCGAGGGTGGAGACGAAACAGCTTCAGCTCCGACTGCGCGCACCGACCGGGACGCGCCTCGAGCGAACCGAACTGATCGAAATGAAAGCGATGGACGTCATCAAAGAAGCCGTCGGGCCCGGGAACGTGGAAATCACGACCGGGTTTATCGGCGTTCAGACGCCGAACTATCCGATCAACACCATTTATCTGTTTGCCAGCGGTCAGCACGAGGCCGTGATTGGCGTCTCCCTGAAACCGACGGCACCGGCCGTGACCGAGGAACTGAAGGAACAACTGCGTCGAGACTTCAAAAAAGCGCTGCCGGACGTGGCGGTTTCATTCGAGGCGGCGGATATCATCAGTCAGGTGATGAGCTTCGGATCCCCGACTCCCATCGAAGTCGCGGTGCAGGGGCCGGCGCTGCCGGCGACCCGCGCCTTTGCAGAGAAGCTCCGCGTGGAACTGGTGAAGATCGATGCGTTGCGTGACCTGCAGTACGCCCAGCCGCTCGATTATCCGTCTCTTCAGATCCAAATCAATCGCGATCGCGCCGGACAGTTCGGCGTGACCGCCGCGGATGTCGGCCGGTCGCTCGCGACCGCGACGTCGTCGAGCCGCTACACCGACCTGAATTTTTGGCGCGATCCGGGAAGCGGGAATGGATTTCAGATTCAGGTCGAGATTCCGCAAGCCAAGATGGCGTCCATCGAGGACGTTGCAGACCTGCCGGTGATGGCGCGCAATGTCGGCGGCACCGGTCGGCCGTTGGTCTCGGATGTGGCGACCGTCGACTATGGCACCACGCCGGGTGAGGTTGACCGATACAACATGCAGCGGGTCGTCAGCTTCACCGCCAACGTCCACGGAAAGCCGCTCGGTCAAGCGGTCACGGACATCCGCCAGGCGATCGCGCGCGCGGGCGCACCGCCACGTGGCATCAGCGTCAACAACCGCGGGCAGGTGCCGGCCTTCGAAGAAACGCTCGCCGGCCTGCGAACCGGCCTCCTGCTCTCGATCCTCGTCATGTTTCTCTTGTTGGCCGCGAACTTCCAGTCGTTCCGGCTCGCCTTCGCCGTCATCTCGGCTGTACCGGCCGTCATCTGCGGCGTGCTGTTGATGCTGCTCGTCACCGGAACGACGCTCAACGTGCAGTCGTTCATGGGTGCGATCATGGCCATCGGCATCTCCGTCGCGAACGCCATTCTGCTGGTCACGTTTGCGGAAAACGCGCGGCGGGAAGGAGCGT
>QHWL01000290.1:0-2770 GCA_003222555.1 Acidobacteriota bacterium
GTTCGTCCGGCTTGATGCCGTCGAGCACGGTGTAATTGTCGCCGACGATCGGCCCCACTTTGATGGCGCGCTGACGCGCGACGAGCCCCGGGCCGCCCGGCTTGTCTTTCGCGTCTTCCGCCACGAAGGCGAAGAACTGACCATTGATCCGCAGGACGGCGGTGACCGGAACCACCAGTCCGTCGGTGGTTCTCCAGACGATACTCGCGCGGACAAACTGCGACCCGCGCAGGGCGCCGTCGGCGTTCCGCACCGTGCCCTTGACGAGGATCGACTGCGTCTGGTCGTCGACGTGCGGCGAGATGAAGCTGATGACGGTCGTCCCCAGCCGCTGCTGCCCGTCGCTGCTCAGAATGCGCATAGGCAGGCCGTTCTTCAACTCACTCGCTCGCTCGATCGGCACCGACACGTACACCTCGAGGGTCTCGTTTTGATCGATCGTGGTGAGCACGGTCTGCGGCGTCACTTGATTCCCGACCCGCACGGGCACGTCGCCGATGATGCCGCCCGTGGGCGCGGCCACCGTGTAGTAGCGGAGCTGCACCTGCTGCTGCTGAACCTGGGCCTGCAGCGCCTCGAGAGTCGCCTCGGCGGTTTTGAGCAGCGTTTCCGCCTGCTCGAGCTCCTGCTTGCTGATGGCGCCGGCCGTGTAGAGCGCGCTCGCGCGCTGCTGCTGCTGCCGCGCGTAGCTCACGTTGGCTTCCCTCGCGGCGCGCTCGGCTTCCTGGCTCGTGACGGCGGCCTGCTGGCGACGCGGATCGATTTGCATGAGCGGAGCACCCTGCGTCACGCGGTCGCCCGACTTCACCAGGATTTGGGTTATCTGCCCGTCGATCTGGGGCTGGACCGTCGTCGAGTAGAGCGATTTGAGAGTCGCGACGTACTCGGTCGCGTCCTCAATGGCGCTCGAGTGCGCGGGCGCCAGCTTCACGGCGGCCGGCGGGAAGCCTTGCCCGCGCGGCGGCGCCCCTTGATTGCGGCTGCAGCCGACGACCATCACGAGCGCGGCAGCCGCCGCGATCCGTATCAGACGCATACGTCTAGGACGTTTTGAAAGTGCACTAGGTTCCAGGCCGGGCTTCAAAGTGTACCACGCGGGAATTTGAGAATTTGAGGATTTGAGGATTTTGAGGACTTGAGGACCGACTTACTTCGATTCCTGCTTCGCGGTTTCTTGGGCGGCCTTCTCTTCGGCGCGAGCCCCGGCAAGGATGCCCTCCATCGTGAAATGATTCCCTTCGTGACACGCAACTTCATAGAGTTGGCTCTGACTCTGCTTCAGGCGAACGACCGCCGTCCACGGTTTCGTCCACGTCGTCAGATCGTCGAGCGTGATTTCATAATTGATTGTATCGGGAGCGACTCGTGTGAGGCGCTCGACCAAATGCAGGTTCTCTGCGGATCCCATAAAGTGGCTTTGGGGGGAGAAATTGGTGGTATCGACGACCAGCGTATTCCCTTCCCATCGACCCCGCGAGTCCCCGTTCCACTGACGGATGCTGGGTGGAAGATGCCGGCGCCCGTCCAGGGGAATGATGCGAGCTTCGTGGATAAACTCCGAGGTTAGTACCACGTTCCCAGGCGCCTGCAGAATCTGGTAGTAACCGAAGACGCCCGCGCCATAGTTGCCGCCCACCCTCGGCACGCCGAACGTGATGCAACGCCGATCGTTGCTGACGTCCTCCGGGCCCTCTGGAAGGCGTCGGCTTGCCGCTGCAGCCGCAGCCTGTTGCTGCTCCGTCTCAGGGTCGATCCCAGGCTGAAATGGAACTGTGAAGCTTGTCGCCGCAGCCGCGCCGAGTCTCCGCTGCCCCTCCGGCGTCAACGGAGGACGTCGCCCATCTGAAGGATTCACAATCAGCGACGTTCGGTTGTCGAACTCTCTCTCGATCGACTGAGCCTCGGTCGCGTTTGGGGATTCATAGTTTTCGAGATTGGCCAAGGCGGCCAGGAACACATTATCTCCGCCGGCGGCGTCAGTATTCCCGCCGCCGAAGAGGCGATCCGCTCGTTTCTTGAGTTCAGTCACTTCATCGTCGGTCAGGAACTGTTTCCCTTCCAATGCTTTCGGTCGTTCGAACGGCGTCGCGCTGTTGCTCAGCCAGACTCCCTGCAGATCCGGTTGGCCATCCGGCGTAAGGGGCGGGGTCCACGTCTTCGCCGTGACCGTTTTCTTCGATTTCGTTGCGGCCGACGTCTGGCCCACGACAGAGGCCGGCGCCAGCGTCATGGCTGCGATCACGATTGTCGGGGTGCCCAACGATGCGAGAAATCGAACGCGCATGGGCACGATCTTATACTAGTGCTTTAAATGTGAAGCGCATTAAATCCTCAAATCCTCAAGTTCTGTAGAATCTCCTCGTGCCCCGCAATGCCGAGGTCATCCGGCAATGGACAATACTGCGTGAGATTGAGCGCACCCGCGGCGCAGGCGTGACGATTGATGCACTGGCATCGCTTTGCGGCGTCACGACGCGTACGATCCGGCGCGACCTGCAGGCGCTCGAAGAATCCGGGTTCCCCCTCTACGACGACCGATCGCACGACGATGGGCGGACGCGCTGGAGCATCAACGGCCAGGTGCTCAAGGGCCTGGCGGCCGGTCTCACGCTCTCGGAGCTGTGCGCCCTCTACTTCAGCCGCACGCTTCTCGAGTCGCTCTCGGGCACGCCGTTCCGCGACGATGTGGAGAGCGCCTTCGAAAAGCTCGCGTCGGTGCTGACCCCGCACATGCGGCAGTTCCTCGACCAGTTGCCGCGAGTCATCTCCA
>QHWL01000290.1:2817-7976 GCA_003222555.1 Acidobacteriota bacterium
CGGCAGGAAATCATCGCTCGCGCGCTCGAGGCCACCCTGCATCACCGGCAGACCACCATCACGTATCACTCCAAATCGAGCGATCGAACCAAAACCTATCTCGTGCATCCGTACCGGCTCGCGTATGCGCTGGGCGGTCTGTATCTGCTGGCATACGTGCCGGAATACGCCCAGGTGCGGACGTTCGCCGTCGAGCGGATTCAAAACGCGTCGCTGCTCGAGGAGCGCTTCACGCCGATTGAAGAATTACCCGACGACGCGTTCCCGCACTCGCTCGGCGTGCACTCGGGACCGCCCGAGCGCGTCGAGATCGAATTTCAACCCGGCGCCGCCGAGTACGTTCGCGCGCGCGAGTGGCATCCGTCGCAGCAGCTCCGCGAAACCGATCGGGGCGGGGTAGTGATGAGTCTGAACGTCTGTCTCGATCGTGCGCTGCACAGCTGGGTTTTGAGTTTCGGGCCGTTTGCGCGAGTCCTGTCTCCAGAGCACCTCGCGCGCGAGATTGCGGAGCAAATCGAAGAGGCTAGGGCGCAGTACTTATGAAGTAAGCCCGTATCGAAGACGCTTTCCACGTGTCGTCCGCCTGCTTTTCCAGCTCCCCTCCCGCCCATCCTGCCCTTCACGCCCCTCCTGCCCATTCGTGTAGTACGGATCGTAAGACCTACCGAAGTATCATCTCCCAATGGCCGACCCTGACACACCGAAAAAGAAATTGAGCCCGGGCGCCTGGGAGGAGGCGCGCGCGCTTGTGTGGGCGCATCGGAACCGCCTGATGCTCGGGTTGGTTCTGATGATCATCAACCGGCTGGCAGGCCTCGTCCTGCCGTCGACGTCGAAATGGCTGATGGACGACGTCGTGGGCAAGCAGCACTGGGATCTGTTGCCGATGCTCGCGCTCGCCGCCGGTGTCGCAACGCTCGTGGAATCGTCCACCTCGTTCGTGCTGTCGCAGATTCTGGGCGTGGCCGCGCAGCGCGCGATCACCGACATGCGCAAGGACGTCGAAGCGCACGTCATGCGCCTGCCGATTCGCTACTTCGATTCGACCAAGAGCGGCATCCTGATTTCGCGGATCATGACCGACGCTGAAGGCATCCGCAATCTGGTCGGCACCGGGCTCGTGCAGCTCACCGGCTCCATTGTGACGGCCACGATCGCCTTGGGGGTTCTGCTCTATCTGAACTGGCGGCTCACCACCGTGACAATCCTGATTCTCGGCGCGTTTGGCGGCGGGATGTCGATCGCCTTCAAGCGTCTGCGGCCGCTCTTCCGCGAACGGGGCAAGATCAACGCTGAGGTAACCGGACGTTTGGCCGAATCACTGGGCGGCGTCCGTATCGTCAAGGCGTACACCGCCGAGAAACGCGAGGAGCTGGTCTTTGCGAGGGGCGCGCATCGGCTCTTCCGCAACGTCGCGCGGTCGCTGACGGGCGTGTCGAGCGTTTCGGCGTTCTCCACCCTCATCCTCGGCGCGATCGGCATCGTCATGATCCTGGTCGGCGGCTCCTCGATTCGCGCGGGGACAATGACGGTGGGCGATTTCGTCATGTATCTGATGTTCACCGGTCTGATGGCGATGCCCGTGGTCCAGCTCGCGAACATCGGCACGCAGCTGAGCGAAGCGTTCGCGGGCCTCGATCGCATTCGCGAGATTCGCCACATGGCAACCGAGGATCAGGAAGACGCGTCGCGCAATACGCTGCCCGACATCCGCGGCGAGCTCACGTTCGACGACGTGAGCTTCCAGTACAGCGCGGGCGTGCCGGTGCTCAAGCACATCAGCTTCCGGGCACCCGCCGGATCGACTACGGCGCTCGTCGGGTCGAGTGGCTCCGGCAAGAGCACGCTCATCAGCCTGGTGATGACCTTCAACCGCCCCAACGCAGGGCGGGTGCTGGTGGACGGCCGCGATCTGATGACGGTGAAATTGCGCGATTACCGCTCGCATCTCGGCGTCGTGCTGCAGGACAACTTCCTGTTCGACGGCACGATTGCGGAAAACATCGCGTATGGAAACCCCCATGCCGTGCGCGAAGAGATTCAATCGGTGAGCCACATCGCTCACTGCGACGAATTCATCGAGTCGTTCGAAAAACAGTACGACACCATCGTCGGCGAGCGCGGCGTGCGGCTGTCGGGCGGCCAGCGACAGCGCGTCGCCATCGCGCGCGCGATTCTGGCGAACCCGCGCGTCCTGATTCTCGACGAAGCGACGTCGAGCCTGGACAGCGAAAGCGAGATGCTCATTCAAGACGGATTGCGCTCGCTGCGGCAGGGGCGGACGACGTTCGTCATCGCGCACCGGCTGTCGACGATCCGCAGCGCCGACCAGATTCTGGTGCTCGAGCAGGGTGAAATCGTCGAGCGGGGCACGCACGAGGAACTGCTCGACAAGGGCGGGCGATACCGTCAGCTCTATGACAAACAGTACCGGTTCGAGCGGGATCGCTTCATTAATCCCGGCGAGGACTTCACTCCTGAGCCGGCAGCGGCCGGCGTTGCAGGCCCGGCCGCCCGGCCAAATAATGCTCTTTGAGCGTCCGGCGCCGGCTCATCATTTCGTTTGGGCGAGGGAAGCGGTCGGCTACTTACGGCACACTGCGTACGAAATTACGACGTCGGCGGGCCGGCCCCATCAAAAAAGGGTCGTACCTCTTTTTCCGGAACGCAGTTGAAGAAAAGGGGTACGACCCTTTTTGCCCGAGGGTTAACGAGCAACGCCCGAGCTAACGACGTTGACTTGTGTATGCTTATACGCGAGCTGGTGGCCGTCCGCGCCGAGCAGCGTGGCCGTCACTTGGTAGGTGCCGGGCGGAAGGCTGCGGAACTCGAACAAATTCGTGCGCGGCGCCTTGTCGCCATCCAGCTCAACCTCACTCGCACGATAGAAATCAATTGATTCGGCAACAACTTTCATCCCCCGGTTCTCACCATCCGCCTCGATCATGGCACGAACCATCAAATGGGCTGGGGCAAACGATACCGCGGGTGAAACCGACATTATCAGCCGCTCACGGGCACCAAGCGGCATCGCCATAAAGGTCAACATTCCGATAAGACACGTTCGAGCTTTCATCGCCTTCCTCGCCGTTCTCGCCGCCGCCTTGCGCGCCGGCCGCATTTTGGCTGTGCAAGCCGTAGACCACATCGAGACCGAGAAAAACCGGCGTCGCTTGAGGTACGCTGAGGGCTCGGTAAGGCCAAAGCGCGCGTTCAGGTGTGGCCCAACCGATGGGCGGGCGCCTCGATGGGAGGCGAAATTCGCCGATTCTGGTGATTCGGCGTCGTCGTTTTTGAGATATTTGGCGTCCGGCGTCGGCCGGACGTGGAGGGTGTCGTGCCCGTTGCGATCCGCCGAGCGTTGCTCCTCACTTTCATCGCCGCGTGTTTCATCATCAGCCCGGGGCGTGTCCGCCTCCGCGGCGAGAGCGAGCCGCCCTGGCTCGACGGGTACCGCGGGCCGGCGGCGCGGCTGATTGGAGAAGCGGTCGGCGACGCGTTCGCATGGCGCCGGTTATCGGTGCTCACCGACACGATCGGCAACCGTCTCAGCGGCACGCCCCAACTCGCCCGCGCCATCAAATGGGCGGCCGAAGAGATGAAGCGCGACGGCCTCGAAAATGTGCACACCGAAAAAGTGATGGTGCCCAAATGGGTGCGTGGCAACGAAAGCGCCGAGATCATCGAGCCGGCTCGCCAACAGATCGTGATGCTGGGCCTCGGCGGCAGCGTGGCGACGCCGCCCGCGGGCCTGCAAGCCGACGTATTCATCGTCCACGGCTTCGATGAGCTCGATGCGCATCCGGCCCAGGTGCATGGACGCATCGTGCTGTTCAACGTGCCGTTCACCAGTTACGGCGAGACGGTCCGCTTCCGATCCGAGGGCGCGTCGCGCGCCGCGCGCCACGGCGCCGTCGCCATGCTGATTCGTTCGGTCGGACTGAACGGCCTGCGGCTGCCTCACACGGGCGTTCTGCAGTATTCTCACGACGCGCCGAAGATCCCGGCGGCGGCCATCACGACTGAAGACGCCGACCGGCTGGAGCGCATGGTCGGCCGCGGCGGCCGGGTGGTCGTCGCTCTGAAGATGGAGGCCCATTTCGACCCTGACGCCGAATCGGCCAACGTCGTGGGTGAGATTCGCGGACGCGAAAAGCCGGATGAAATAGTAGTCGTCAGCGGCCACCTCGATTCCTGGGACGTCGGCGCCGGCGCGACCGACGATGGCGGCGGGTGCGTGGTGTCGTGGGAGGCGCTGCGCATCATGAAGAAACTGAACCTGCGGCCGCGGCGAACGGTGCGCCTGGTGCTTTGGACGAACGAGGAAAACGGCGGCCGCGGCGGGCTGGCGTATCGCGACCGGCACCGGGCGGAACTCGGTAGACACGTGATGATGATGGAATCCGACAGCGGCGTGTTCCGGCCGCTGGGCTTCGGCTTCACCGGGAGCGACCGCGCACGGCAGACCGTCACGGCCATCGCCACGCTCCTCAGCGGCATCGCCGCGGATCAGATCGTATCGAACGGCGAGGGCGCCGACATCGGCCCGAGCGCGCAGGAGGGACACATCGCCACCATGTCGCTCGAGGTCGACGACTCGAGGTACTTCCTCATCCACCACACCCCGGCCGACACGATCGACAAGATCGACCCGGTGGAAATGGCCAGATGCGCCGCGGCTGTGACCGTGATGGCATATGTCGTTGCCGACCTCCCAGAGCGACTGGGGGAATGACGAAAAAAGATGACAACGGAGCGCCCCCGACCCATACTTCCATCATGATCAAGACAGGGCTCAGAGCCTGGGGACCGGCGATCAGTCTTCTTCTCATCTCCTGCTCGACATCGGCGCAGCCGGCAAAACGGCTGGCGCCGGGCGATGTGGTCGCCACCGTCGGGTCGACGCCGATCACGCTGGCAGAAGTCGACGACAAAGCTCTGCAGCAGCCGGCCGGCAGCTTCGGGGAGGTCAAGCTCGTGCAGGCGCTCTACGAAGCGCGGCGCGGGGCACTCGACGAAATTATCGGCGACATCCTCCTCGACCAGGAAGCCAAGGCGCGCCGGCTCGAACGCGCCAAGCTCGAGGAGCAAGAGGTCGGCGCCAAGGTGGTTGCGGTCACCGACGCGGAGGTGGCCGACTGGTATCAGGCCAATCAGCA